>NZ_VKHT01000468.1 GCF_014141535.1 Streptomyces alkaliphilus
CCCGGGGGCCGGGCCACGGACCGGAATGGGCGGTCGGGCGGGAGAGCGCTCCGGGAAACGCTCGGGGGACGCCGGGCGGGCGTTCGGGTGATCGCCCGGAGCGCTCAGCCCGCCGTCGCGGTCAGCCGGAGCGTGCCGTCCGCGGCGGCCAGCAGCACCGGTGTTCCGGCGCCGCCCAGATCCCGCACCGCCGCCAGATCCTCGGCCGCGGGCTCCCCGGCCTCGGTGACCACCGCCGCCGCCTCCAGCGATCGGGCCCCGCCGGCCACCGCCATGGCGATGGCCGTGCGCAGGGCGCTCAGTCGCAGGGACTCCAGGGCGACCGTGGACGCCACGTAGGTGCGACCGGTCTCGTCACGGACCGCGGCGCCCTCGGGGGCGCTGTTGCGGGCCCTGGCACTGCGCGCCAGGGTGATGATCTTGCGGTCCTCGGGGTTCAGCGCGTCATCGCTCATGGCGAGCAGCATAGAGAGGGCGCTCCCGGCGGGGCCCGCCGGGCCGGCGCGGGCCCCGCCGGGTCACGGCCGCCGGGATCCCTTTTCGGCGTCTTCGGCGTCGCCGCCGTGTCCGGTACCCGTACCCGTGTCGCCGTCGGGTCCGGGGGGCGGGGAGCCCTCCTCGCCGCCCCCGGCGCCGGTCTCCCGGGCGCTGTCGAGGTCTTCCGCGGGGGCCATCGAGGCGGTGGTCACCGGTCCGTCGTCCCCGCCCGGGCCCCCGCCGGCGGGGGCCCGGGCGCCGACGGCACGGCCGGGCGCGTCCGCCGGCGCGTCGGCGTCCGGCGCCGCCCGCTCCCCGGGGCGAATCGGCTCGACCAGCACCGTGAGGATCCGGTTGCGGCGTCCCGCCGGGGACTCCGCCGTCAGCCGCAGTCCCGCCAGGTTGGGTGTCCCGTGCCGCCCGGTGAGATCGACCTCCGCCGTCGCACCGGCGATCGGGACCCGGCCCAACCGCTTGGCGAGCAGCCCGCCGACGGTCTCCACGTCCTCGTCCTCCAGCTCGACGCCGTACAGCTCGCCGAGGTCGCCCAGATCCAGCCGGGCGGTGACCCGGTGCCGTCCCCCGTCCAGCGGACGCACCGGCGGCAGCTCCCGGTCGTACTCGTCGGTGATCTCGCCGACGATCTCCTCCAGGATGTCCTCGATGGTGACGATGCCGGCCGTGCCGCCGTACTCGTCGATCGCGACCGCCACGTGGATGTGGTCGCGTTGCATCTCGCGCAGCAGGTCACCGGCGTTCTTGGTGTCCGGCACGAAGGTCGCCGGCCGCATCGCGGTCTCCACGGCCCCGCTCTCGGACTCACGGCTGACGTGCACCCGGCGCACCAGGTCCTTGAGGTACAGCACGCCGACGATGTCGTCGTCGTTCTCACCGGTGACCGGGATGCGGGAGAAGCCCGAGCGCAGCGCGAGGGTGAGCCCCTGGCGCAGGGTGCGGTCCCGGGGGATCGTCACCAGGTCGGTGCGCGGCACCATCACCTCGCGCACCATCGTGTCGCCCAGCTCGAAGACCGAGTGCACCATGCGGCGCTCCTCGTCCTCGATGAGCCGGTCCCGCCCCGCCAGGTCCACCATGGCGCGCAGTTCCGCCTCGGAGGCGAACGGTCCGCGCCGGAAGCCCTTGCCGGGGGTCAGGGCGTTGCCCAGCAGGATCAGCAGTTGGGTGAGCGGCCCCAGCACCCTGGCCAGCGGCAGCAGGACGTGGGCGGCGGCGGTGGTGGTGTTCACCGGGTGCTGTCTGCCGATCGTGCGGGGCGAGACACCGACCGCCACGAAGGAGATCAACAGCATGACACCGAAGGCGAGCCACAGGGCCTGCCACGCGGAGTCGACGGACACCAGGCAGGCGTAGGTGACCAGCACCGCGGCGGCCGTCTCGGCGGCGACCCGCAGCAGCAGGGCGAGGTTGAGGTAGCGCACCGGGTCGGCGGCCACCGCCGCCAGCTGGGCCGCGCCCCGCTTGCCGGCCCGCACCGCCTCCTCGGCCCGGTAGCCGTTGATGCGGGCGATGCCCGCCTCCGCGCAGGAGGCGAGCCAGGCCAGCAGCACCAGGACCGCGACGCCGGTGAGCAGGGAACCGGTCATGTCGTCGTGGGGGCGGGGGAGGGGCCGGTGAGCCCCCGTTCGTCGCGCCAACCGTCCACGATCGCCTTCTGCAGGCCGAACATCTCGGCCCGCTCGGACGCCTCCTCGTGGTCGTAGCCGAGCAGGTGCAGCACCCCGTGCACGGTGAGCAGATGCAGCTCCTCGTCCATGGAGTGCGCGGTGGGGGCGGCCTCGCCCTGCCGGCGGGCCACCTCGGGACAGAGCACGATGTCCCCCAGCAGGCCCGGTGGGGGCTCCTCCTCGTCCTTGCCGGGGGGACGCAACTCGTCCATCGGGAAGGACATCACATCGGTGGGCCCGGGCAGGTCCATCCACTGCAGGTGGAGCTGCTCCATCGCGGCGGCGTCCACCGCGATGACCGACAGCTCGCACTGCGGGTGGATCCGCATGCGGGCGAGCGCGTAACGCGCGATGTCGAGTACGGCCCGCTCGTCGAAGTCGAGGCCGGACTCGTTGTTCACCTCGATGGCCATGATCGCCGGCCCGTCACCTTCCGGAGTGGTCGGTGCGGCCGGACCGGTTCCGTCGGTCGCGGCGGGCGACGCCCTCGGGGGCGTCGCGCTCGCCGCGGCCCTCCCGCTCCTCGCGCTCGCGGTCGTCGTACCGCTCGTAGGCGTCGACGATCCGACCGACCAGCTTGTGCCGGACCACGTCCGAGCTGGTGAGGCGGGAGAAGTGGACGTCCTCCACGCCGGTCAGGATCTCCTGGACCTGGCGCAGACCGCTGCGGGTGCCGCCGGGCAGGTCCACCTGCGTCACGTCACCGGTGATCACGATCTTGGAGTCGAACCCGAGCCGGGTCAGGAACATCTTCATCTGCTCGGGGTTCGTGTTCTGCGCCTCGTCCAGGATGATGAAGGCGTCGTTGAGGGTGCGTCCGCGCATGTACGCCAGCGGCGCCACCTCGATGGTGCCCGCCGCCATCAGGCGGGGGATCGAGTCGGGGTCCAGCATGTCGTGCAGGGCGTCGTACAGCGGCCGCAGGTAGGGGTCGATCTTCTCGTAGAGGGTGCCGGGCAGGAAGCCCAGCCGCTCCCCGGCCTCGACCGCCGGCCTGGTCAGGATGATGCGGTTGACCTGCTTGGACTGCAACGCCTGTACGGCCTTGGCCATCGCCAGGTAGGTCTTGCCGGTGCCCGCCGGGCCGATACCGAAGACCACGGTGTGCCGGTCGATGGCGTCCACGTAGTGCTTCTGGTTCAGCGTCTTGGGGCGGATGGTGCGACCACGGCTGGAGAGGATGTTCTGGGTCAACACGGAGGCGGGGCTCTCCCCACCGTCGCCGCGCAGCATGGCGATGGCCCGCTCGACGGCGTCCTCCGTCATGGGCTGTCCGGTGCGCAGCACCAGCATCATCTCGTCGAACAGGCGCTGGATCAGGGCGACCTCCTGAGGGTCGCCGGTGGCGCTGATCTCATTGCCGCGGACGTGGATGTCGGTCGCCGGGAAGGCCTGCTCGATCACCCGGAGCAGGGAGTCGCCGGAACCGAGCACCGTCACCATGGGGTGCTTGGCCGGCACCGTGAAGCGGGCGGTGGCCTCGGCGGCGGTGGTGTCCCCCGCGGCACGGGGTGTGGATGTCTGAGTCATGGGCGGCCCGAGGGGCCCGTCATCCCTCTCTGCTCCTCGATGAACGGACCTCAAGGGTACGACGCCGCGCCGCCGGAGGCGTGGTCGATTTTCCGCGACCCCGCGCGATCCCGCGCGCCCCTCCCGGTCGTGCGCAGGGGACGGAGGGGACCGGTCGGGCCCCAAGGGTTCGGTGGGTTCAGCGGGAGGGGTCGCCGAAGCCCAGGGTGGGCACCGCCCGGCGCAACGGTCGGCCCACCACCGGCCCCTCGATC
>NZ_VKHT01000469.1 GCF_014141535.1 Streptomyces alkaliphilus
GGGTCACAGCGCGGGGACCCGGGGCAGCTCGGTCGAGGCGGTCAGCCCGGTGCCCGCGGTGCGGCCGGTGAGCCAGCCGGTCAGCGCGGCCGGGCCGCCGGTGACGACGACCGGTTCCCCGCCGGTCCGGCCGGTGCGCCAGGATCGGCCGTCCTCGGCCCGGACCTCGATCGGTTCGACGTCCGGGCGGTCGGCGAAGCGACGGGTGAGCCAGGGCAGTGCGCGGTCGGTGAAGTCACCGGGCAGGTCGGCGATGGTGTGGCCGAGGTCGAGGTCCACCAGGTGGAGTTCGACCTCCACCCATCGCCTCCAGGGCAGCGAGGCGACGGTGTCGGTGACGCCGTTGCGCAGTTCGACGGTGTCCCCCCAGCGGTCCCCGGGGAGCCGGTTCAGGGCCTCGGCGAGCCGGTCACCCGCCGCCCGCAGATCGGACAGCTGTTCCGCGGCGGAGCGGCGGGCGCCCCGTTCGATGTCCTCCTCCCGGGCCTCGGCGCTCGCGTACATGGGCCGACCGGCGAGCACCTCCATCAGGGCGTCGGCGTTGCGGGCGAGGTGGGTCAGGACATGGCCCCTGGTCCAGCCGGGCAGCTGCGAGGGGGCGACCACGGCGTTGTCCGACAGGTCGTCGAGGTGGGCCAGCAGGCGGTCCCCGGCGTCGGCGAGGGCGTCGAGTTCGGCTTCGGGTCGGCTCATGATCACCACGCTAACCCGCCTCGCGTTCCCCGGCCAGGGTGCGCGGCGGGCTCCCACCGCCACCGGGCGGGCGGACCGAGAATCCCCTTTGATCGAACACGTGTGCTATATGCTGCCCGGGTGATCCGAGCCCCGGGTTCCCGCTCCGTGAGCCCGTTGTCGGACCCCGCCCATACTCTTGGACGGGGCGACCCGCGCGGCGCGGGCCGTCGCCCCCGAGACAGGAAAGGTGCCATTCGGCGTGGCCGACCGACTCATCGTTCGCGGCGCTCGCGAGCACAATCTGAAGAACATCTCGCTCGACCTCCCCAGAGACTCCCTGATCGTCTTCACGGGACTCTCCGGGTCGGGCAAGTCCTCGCTCGCCTTCGACACGATCTTCGCCGAGGGGCAGCGCCGGTACGTGGAGTCGCTGTCCGCCTACGCGCGGCAGTTCCTGGGGCAGATGGACAAGCCGGACGTGGACTTCATCGAGGGCCTCTCCCCGGCCGTCTCGATCGACCAGAAATCCACCTCCCGGAATCCCCGCTCCACCGTGGGCACCATCACCGAGGTCTACGACTACCTGCGGCTGCTGTTCGCCCGCATCGGTCGACCGCACTGCCCCGAATGCTCCCGGCCCATCGCCCGGCAGTCCCCCCGCGCCATCGTGGACCGGGTCTCACAGCTGGAGGAGGGCACCCGCTTCCAGGTGCTCTCACCCCTGGTGCGCGAGCGCAAGGGAGAATTCGCCGACCTCTTCGCCGAGCTGACCACCAAGGGCTACAGCCGGGCCCGGGTGGACGGGGCCGTCGTGCAGCTCGCCGACCCGCCGAAGCTCAAGAAGCAGGAGAAGCACACCATCGAGGTGGTGGTGGACCGCCTCACGGTCAAGCCGAGTGCCCGGCGCCGACTGACCGACTCCGTGGAGACCGCGCTCGGACTGTCCGGCGGCATGGTCGTGCTGGACTTCGTGGACCTCCCGGAGGACGATCCGCAGCGCGAGCGAATGTACTCCGAGCACCTGTACTGCCCCTATGACGACCTCTCCTTCGAGGAGCTGGAACCGCGTTCCTTCTCCTTCAACTCCCCTTTCGGCGCCTGTCCCGAGTGCTCGGGCCTGGGCAACCGCATGGAGGTCGACCCGGAACTGATCGTCCCGGACCCCCAGAAGTCGCTGGACGAGGGGGCCATCCACCCCTGGTCTCACGGCCACACCAAGGGGTACTTCGCCCATCTGATCAACGCGCTCGCGGAGGCCCTGAACTTCCGGACCGACATCCCCTGGGAGGGACTGCCCCAACGCGCCCGCAAGGCCCTGCTCAACGGCCACCGCACCCGCATCGAGGTCCGGTACGAGAACCGGCACGGCCGTGAGCGCGCCTACACCACCACCTTCGAGGGCGCGGTGCCCTTCATCCGCCGCCGGCACTCCGAATCGGAGACCGACTCCAGTCGTGAGCGCTTCGAGGGGTACATGCGGGAGGTTCCCTGCCCGGCCTGTCGGGGCACCCGGCTCAAGCCGGTGGTCCTCGCCGTCACGGTCAAGGACCGCTCCATCGCCGACATCGCGGGCATGTCGATCAGCGAGTGCGCCGACTTCCTGCGCGACCTCACTCTCACCGATCGCGAGAAGGTCATCGCCGAGCGGGTCCTCAAGGAGGTCAACGAGCGGCTGCGGTTCCTGGTGGACGTCGGTCTGGACTACCTCTCGCTGGACCGGGCCGCCGGCTCGCTCTCCGGCGGTGAGGCCCAGCGCATCCGGCTCGCCACCCAGATCGGCTCGGGTCTGGTGGGCGTGCTCTACGTGCTGGACGAGCCGTCCATCGGCCTGCACCAGCGCGACAACCACCGGCTGATCGAGACCCTGGTGCGCCTGCGCGACCTGGGCAACACCCTGATCGTCGTCGAACACGACGAGGACACCATCCGGACCTCGGACTGGGTGGTGGACATCGGTCCCGGCGCCGGTGAGCACGGCGGTGAGGTGGTGCACAGCGGCCCGCTCGCCGAACTGCTCTCCAACGAGAGGTCGCTCACCGGCCGCTACCTGTCCGGCAAGCGGGAGATCCCGCTCCCGGCCGAGCGGCGGACCGTGGACCCGAAGCGGAAGCTGACCGTGCTCGGCGCCCGGGAGCACAATCTGCGCTCGGTGGACGTCTCCTTCCCCCTGGGCGTGCTGACCGCCGTCACCGGTGTCTCCGGGTCGGGCAAGTCCACCCTGGTCAACGACATCCTCTACACCCACCTGGCGCGCGAGCTGAACGGCGCGCGCACCGTCCCCGGCCGGCACACCCGGGTCACCGGGGACGACCTGGTGGACAAGGTGGTGCACGTGGACCAGTCCCCCATCGGCCGCACCCCCCGCTCGAACCCGGCCACCTACACCGGGGTCTTCGACCACATCCGCAAGCTGTTCGCGGAGACGGCCGAGGCCAAGGTACGCGGTTACCTGCCGGGGCGGTTCTCCTTCAACGTCAAGGGGGGGCGCTGCGAGAACTGCTCGGGCGACGGCACGATCAAGATCGAGATGAACTTCCTGCCGGACGTCTACGTTCCCTGCGAGGTCTGTCACGGCGCCCGCTACAACCGGGACACCCTGGAGGTGCACTACAAGGGTCGGTCCATCGCCGAGGTGTTGGACATGCCGATCGAGGAGGCGACGGAGTTCTTCGAGTCGGTGCCCGCCATCGCCCGGCACCTGCGCACGCTCAAGGACGTCGGTCTGGGGTACGTGCGGTTGGGTCAGCCCGCCACCACCCTCTCCGGCGGGGAGGCGCAGCGGGTCAAGCTCGCCTCGGAGCTGCAGAAGCGTTCCACCGGCCGCACCGTCTACGTCCTGGACGAGCCGACCACCGGCCTGCACTTCGAGGACATCCGCAAGTTGATCGAGGTGCTCTCCGGCTTGGTCGACAAGGGCAACTCGGTGATCGTCATCGAGCACAATCTCGATGTGATCAAGACCGCCGACTGGGTGGTGGACATGGGCCCGGAGGGCGGGAGCGGCGGCGGCACCGTGGTCGCCGAGGGCACCCCGGAACAGGTGGCCTCGGTCCCCGGCAGCCACACC
The DNA here is from genome assembly GCF_014141535.1 of Streptomyces alkaliphilus. GTDB lineage: Bacteria > Actinomycetota > Actinomycetes > Streptomycetales > Streptomycetaceae > Streptomyces > Streptomyces alkaliphilus. The sequence continues at coordinate 3,743 of NZ_VKHT01000469.1, forward strand.
GGGAAGTTCCTGCGCGACATCCTGGGCGATCGGGTCAGTGACGCGGGGGTCCCGGTGACCGCGGGACGGGCCGGGTCGGGGCGCCCGGCCGGGCGCGGCTGAGCGTTCCCTCCGGCGCGGTGACGGGCACCCCGCCCGTCACCGCGCCGGAGGGCTTGCGTAGGGTGCGAACCGTGACATTCCCCGGCCTTCCCGCTTCCC
>NZ_VKHT01000047.1 GCF_014141535.1 Streptomyces alkaliphilus
GCGCGGTGGGCGGGCCCTGGTCGTCCACGGGGAGCGCGGCGAGGGGACCTGAGGCCGACGCGAGGGGCCCACAGGGGCGCCGGGTGGTCCGATGGGCGACATCGCTAAGCGAACGCTCAGGGCTTCGGTGTAGGGTGATCCCCCGGCCGACACCCCGTCGGCCGTGCGCGGAGGGGTGCGTCCGACGGGCGACCCGGCCCCCGTGCAGCGGGAAGCGCGAAACGGAGGCGGGCATGCCGGCTCGGACACCTCGCCAGGACGGCACGGACTCCCTCGCCGCCTCCGTCGGACACGAGACCGCGGGGCGGCTGCTGTTGGCCGCCGTCGAGTCCTTCGCCGAGCGCGGCTTCCACGCCACGACCACCCGTGACATCGCGGGGCGCGCCGGCATGAGTCCCGCCGCGCTCTACATCCACTACCGGACCAAGGAGGAACTCCTCCACCAGATCAGCGTCTACGGCCACGAGCGGGTGGCGCGGCTCCTGGGCGACGCGGCGGCCGGCCCCGGCACCGCGGCCGAGCGGCTTGCGGTGGCGGTGAGCGCCTTCGCCCGGTGGCACGCCGAGCACCACACCCGGGCCCGGGTCGTGCAGTACGAACTGGCGGCGCTGGGCGAGGAGCACTACGCGGAGATCCAGCGGCTGCGCAGGCGCACCGCGGAGCTGGTGCGGGGGATCATCGCGGACGGCGTGGCCTCAGGGGAGTTCCGGGTGGCGGACGTGCGCGGCACCGCCCGCGCCCTGCTGTCGCTGTGCATCGACGTGGCGCGGTGGTACGACCCGGCCGGCTCCGACACCCCCCGGGAGCTCGCGCTGCTGTACGCGGGGCTGGCGCTGCGGATGGTCGGCGCCGAGGCGGACACCATCACCCGCGCGGTGGATCGGGCCGCCGGGGTCATGGACGCGTCGGGGGAGGGGGAGGAGCCCACCGCGCCCTGTGCCGGGACGGGGGACACCGCTTCCGCCGGCGCGCGATCGTCCGCCCGCCCCGGGCACGAGGACACCGGCCCCGCCGGCGGCTGAGCCGACCGGCGGGTTTCCGCCCGTTCGTCCCGGGCACCCGGAAGGGGAACACGGGGCACGGTCGTTCCCGAGGTCACGGCCGGGTGACAACCCGGCCGGGAACCGCGCGTCCGCCTGGCGCGTCCCCCGGGACACTGGTGTGATCGTGGGCACGGTGGCCGCGCCGCGCCGGGAGCACCGCCGGTGACCCGGATCCGCGGAACACGAGGAGTGGCGCCGGCGCCACGGGCCGAAGGGCGCCGCGCCCTTCAAAACTCCCGGGATCGGACGGGTGGGCGAACCATGCGAGGCTTCGAGGAACCCGACGGGCGGGTGACACCGCGCCGGTACGCCGGTCCCTCCGGCGCGCCCCGTGCCGTTCGCGTCGAGCCGGACACCTCCCGCCCCGCTCCACCGCGGAGCGCCCGGAACGACCATGTCCGCACCACGACGGCCCCCCGGGACCGTCGGTCATCGAGACACCGGCGCGATGTCGCGCCGGGCCACGGGGAGGACGCCAACCCATGTCCCTGAGTCAGAACGTCCGCCAGGCGGCCCGATCGGTCGCCCGCGGCGGCGACCCGCGTCAGGCCGCCGCCGGCCTGGTCAACGAGCGGGTGCAGAACGCCTTCGGCGGCGCCGGCGATCGCCGGGGGGGAGGTGACCCGGGGGAGGAGCCCGACGCCAACACCCCCGGCGTCGCGGACCCCGAGGACTTCCTCGCCGCCCGGGACCACGGGGCCTCGATCGGCACCCGCATCGAGCAGAAGACGACCTCGCTCAACGGGGCGGGCGAAGCGGTCAACCGCAGCGAGACCGAGCGCACCCGTTCCGGCACGGTGCACGTCATCTGCCCGATGGTGCTGCCGCGCGGTCGGACCCTGATCACCATGCTGCCCGCCGTGGTGCTGATCGCGATCGGTCTGGTGGCCGTCCTGGTGCTCTCCGCGATGAACGCCGCGGTGGCCACCAACCCGCTGTTCGGGGTGCACTACTGGGTGCTGACCCTGTTGGCGGCCGGCTTCATGTGGTGGCGCCAGGGCATGGTGATGGTGCCCGAGGGCTGCCAGGCCCTGATCACCCGGTTCGGCAAGCTCGAGCAGGTGGTCGGCCCCGGCCGGGTGATCCTCTTCAATCCCTGGAAGCGGGTCTCCTACATCGTCAACACCACCCGGGAATACCCGTTCAACGCGCCGATCCGCGAGGCCCCCACCCGCAGTGGCGTGCAGGCGTCCATCGACCTGTTCGTGCAGTTCCGGATCAACGACCCGGTGGAGTTCATCTACACGCTCGGTGCCGTGCGCGGCTTCCAGGAGAAGCTGAACAACGCGATCAGCGAGACCACCCGCAGCATGATCTACGAGCAGGAGGCGTCGGCCATCTACGACATGGTCGGCGAGAACACCAACCGCCTGCTGGAGCAGCTCAACCAACAGTTCAGCCCGGCGGTGGAACTGACCAACGCCAACATCACGCACGCCGAGCCCTCCAGCCAGGAGTACCGGATGGACCTGGCGGCGCCGGAGATGGTGCGGGTGGCCAAGGAGGCCTACACGCACGAGTACGAGCTCCAGTTGCGCAAGGAGCACAACGAGGGTGACCTGAACAAGGAACTGGCCTCCCTCAACGAGACCCTCTCGGCGATCCAGGCCGACATCGCGCAGTACCAGGCCCAGATGGACACGGCCCTGGAGCGCGAGACCAACCGCGCCCGCTCGGTGGCCCGTCAGCGGTTCGTGGAGGCCGAGTCCGAGGCCCGCGCCAACGCCGCCCTCCTGGAGGCCCAGGCCCTGGACATCCGCGCGGTCAGCGCGGCCAAGGCCCCGGAGATCCTCAACCACCGTTACCGGCAGCAGGTGCTCGACACCCTGGAGGGGGTCGCCGACCGGCTGCCGCAGGTGGTCAAGATCGGCTCCGGCGAGGATGCGAGCGTCAACTTCCTGAGCGTCGCCCGGGGCATCATCGGCGAGACCGGTGAGGAACTGTTCACCGAGAGCGACATGCAGGCCATCCGTGCCCGGATGGAGGAGATCTCCGCCCGCATCGCCGAACGGGAGGAGGAGATCCGCCCGTTGCGCCAGACCGGACCCACCACGGTCCAGGCGCCGGTCCTCTCGGAGGAGGCGGCCGCGGCGGAGGCCTCGGCCGAGGCCGGTCTGCCGGAGGGGATCGACGTTCCCACCGGATCGCCGTCCCCTCCGGGGGACGTGGTACCACCCGGTGACACCGGGCCCGCCGCCCCCGGCGCCGCTCCGCAGGACACCCCGCAGGAAGGGGAGCTGTGATGTCCCAGCCCGTACCCGACCGACACGGTTCCACGATCAAGGAGGCCCTGGCCTCCTGGGGCGACATCGCCCGCCTGCTGCGCGGGGGCGACGACGGTGCCCTGGTGCCGGTGGTCATCCCCCGGTCCAATCGGCGCACCGGATGGACGGTGCTGCTGTGGCTCGGCCTGTTCCTGATCCTCACCGGCGTGATGCTGCTGGTGGCCTCCGACGACGCGGACAACGGCCTGGCCGGCACGGCCTACGGGGCGCTCTCCGGTCCCGCCTTCATCGTCGGGGTGCTGACCCTGCTGCTGGGCATGCTGTGGTGGTGGCGTTCCTCGATCGTGGAGATCGAGCAGGGCACCACCGGGGTCCTGACCCGTTACGGGGCGGTCGTCGGCACCCTCGATCCCGGTCGCCACTACCTGTGGCACCCCTGGTCGCGGGTGGACTTCGTGGTGGACACCTCCACCGAGATCCCCTACTCCGCCCCGGTGATCGCCTGCCCGACCCGGGAGAACGTGCCGCTGAAATCGATCGAGTTCTTCCTGAAGTTCCGCATCACCGACGCGCTGCGCTTCGTGCGGACCATCGGTGCGGGCAACTTCGACCTGGTGCTCTCCAACGCGGTGCAGGACGCCATCCGGCAGCGCAGCCGTCAGGTGCGCACCGAGGAGGCGTACGACCTGCGCGGCTCGGACGTGAAGGACATGCAAGACCTGCTCAACCGCCAGTTGGACCGCTACGGCGTCCGGATCACCGGCTGCAACATCCCGGACGTGCAGTTGCCCGTGCAGTACCGGCAGCACCTCGCCACCCGGGAGCGGGTGTCGAAGGAGAAGGTCGCCTACGAGCAGGAGTGGGAGCTGACCCGCAAGCGGCGGATCGACACCCTGCTGATGGACATCGAGCGTTCCAAGAAGACCAGGGACGCGAAGATCGTCGAGGTCAACGCCGCGCTCAACCAGGCGCGCAAGGACGTGGCGCAGATGCTGGAGGAGCAGGAGACCGAGGCGCAGCGGGTCCGCTTCGAGATCGAGACCCGGGGTCGGGCCGGACTGGCCGCCGCGGAGAACGAGGCGAAGGCGCAGGAGCGGCTCGCCACGGCCTACCGGGACAACCGGGCCGTGTTGGAGTACGAGTTGGCGCGGCGGCGTCTGGAGGTCGGCGCGAAGCTCGCCGAGGAGGCGCCCAAGCCGGTGGTGGTGCAGACCGGGGAGGGCTCCGGGAGCGGCGACACCTCGGTGCTCACCACGCTGTTGACCGCCCAGCTGCTGCCCCGGTTGGGCGGTGGGGCGGGGTGGGCCGACGGCGCCCGTGCCCTGGCCTCCGGGCGTTCCGGGGCCCGTGGCCGCGACACCCGGGAGCCCGAGGACGAGTGGGAGGACGGGGACCACGGGCGGTGATTCCGCCGCCTCCCCCGAGTGGCTCCCGGGCCCCGTTCCCGCGCCCCCGTGGCGCGGGAACGGGGCCCGCCCCGCCGGTCCGGAGTCGGATCAGAGGTAAAAGCGGGTGACGGTCTCGGCCACGCAGACGGGCTTGTCCCCGCCCTCGCGCTCCACCGTGACGGCCAGCACGCTCTGTGCCCCGCCCGGCACCTCGGTCACCTCCACGATCCGGGCCCGGGCCCGGACCCGCGAACCCACGGGTACCGGGGCCGGGAAGCGGACCTTGTTGGAGCCGTAGTTGACCCCCATCCGGACACCCTCCACCCGGAGCAGCCCCGGCACCAGCACCGGCAGGAGGGAGAGGGTCAGGTAGCCGTGGGCGATGGTGGTGCCGAAGGGCCCCTCGGCGGCGCGCTCCGGGTCCACGTGGATCCACTGGTGGTCGCCGGTGGCCTCGGCGAAGAGGTCGATCCGCTTCTGGTCCACCTCCAGCCAGTCGCCGGGACCCAGCTCCTCGCCGATCGCCGTCCGCAGTTCGTCGGCGTTCGCGAAAACCCGTGGTTCGGCCATTCCGGTGCCTCCTCGTCTCGGTGCGGTGTCGCGCCGTGTCGTCCGGTACCGCGTCCGCGGTGCGGTACGGGGAACCACCCCACCGACTAAGCGCTCGCTCAGCATTCCCTGCCCCGCTCCCGCTGTCAACGCGGTCACACCCCTTCCCTCCGACCATACCGACCGGTTAGTCTGCCGCCGCGGCGTCGCGTCGCCCCGGGCCCGTCCGGTGGACCGGCGCACCGGAACACCCCGGCGGACGCGGACCGGGACCACCACCGATGAGGGGAGCCCCACCATGGCAGCCGTAGGGGACGAGCGTCCGGACCCCGTCCCGGACGCCGGTGACATGCGCGGCGCCGCCGTCGTGGTCACCGGCGCCGGCGGGGGCATCGGGGCCGCGCTGGCCCGCGGTTTCGCCGCGAGCGGGGCCCGGGTCGCGGTCAACGACCTCGACGCCGAGCGGGCCCTGGCGGTGGCGCGCGAGATCGACGGCGTCGCCGTGCCGGGCGACGCCTCCGCCGTGGTGCCGGCCGCGCGTCGCGCCCTCGGCGGTGCGATCGATGTCTTCTGCGCCAACGCCGGGATCGCCCCGACCGGCGGCCCGGAGGCCGACGAGGACGTCTGGGCCGCGGCGTGGGACGTCAACGTCATGGCGCACGTACGGGCTGCCAGGGACCTGGTTCCGGAGTGGCTGGAGCGCGGCAGGGGCCGGTTCGTGGCCACGGTCTCCGCCGCCGGCCTGCTCACGATGCTGGGCTCCGCCCCCTACAGCGTCTCCAAGCACGCCGCGCTCGCCTTCGCCGAGTGGATGGCCGCGACCTACCGCCACCGCGGCGTCTCGGTGCACGCGGTGTGTCCCCAGGGCGTGCGCACCGACATGCTCCGCGACGCGGGGCCCGCCGGGCAGGCGCTGCTCGCCGCCGACGCCATCGGACCCGAGGAGGTCGCCGAGGCGGTGCTCGCCGGAATCGCCGAGGAACGGTTCCTCATCCTGCCCCATCCCCGGGTGGCCGAGTACGCTACCGCCCGCGTCACCGATCCCAACCGCTGGCTGGGTGGGATGAACAAGATGCAGCGCATCATCGAGGAACGGACACGGGGCACCGCCGACGCGGTATGACCGACCGGGTGGACCGGCACGGTGTCCCGCCCCGCCGCACCGGCGGCGGCGGAAGCGGAAGGGCAGTGGTGGGGATGACGGACCGCGACAACGGGCGGACCGACGAAGGGGACGGCGGCCGCGGGACCGGTCTCCGGGAGCCGGCGCGCGAATCGGGCCGTGCCGCGGCCGTGCGCGGTGAGGTGCCCCGCAGACTCCTGGCCACCGCCACCCGCCTGTTCGCCGAGCGCGGCTACGAGGGCACCTCGGTCCAGGAGATCGTGGACGCCGCCGGCGTCACCAAGGGCGCCCTCTACCACTACTTCGGCTCCAAGGACGACCTGCTCCACGAGGTCTACGCCCGGGTGCTGCGCCTGCAACAGCAGCGGCTGGACGCCTTCGCCGACGCCGACGCCCCCGTGGAACAACGGCTGCGGGACGCCGCCGCCGACGTCGTGGTCACCAGCATCGAGAACCTCGACGACACCGTGATCTTCTTCCGCTCGATGCACCAGTTGAGCCCGGAGAAGCAGAAGCAGGTGCGCGCCGAACGGCGCCGCTACCACGAGCGGTTCCGCGCGCTGGTCGAGGAGGGGCAGCGCGCCGGGGTCTTCACCGACGAGACGCCCGCCGAACTGGTGGTGGACTACCACTTCGGCTCGGTCCACCACCTGAGCACCTGGTACCGCCGGGACGGACGGCTCTCGCCGCAGGAGGTCGCCGACCACCTCGCGGCGATGCTGCTGCGTTCCCTGCGCCCCTGAGCGGGGGCGGTAACCGCTCCGACCGGAGCCTTCGGGCCCGGACCCTCCTCGATCCCGTCGGCGACGGCACGCCCCGACGGCGTGCCGGCCCGCCCACGGGCGTCACCACACGACCGCGCCCACACCGCGGTCGCACCCGACACAGGGAGGTCCATCGTGAGGGCATGGCGGGTCCACGAGACCGGCGAGCCGACCGACGTCATGCGGCTGGAGGAGGTGCCGGAGCCCGAGCCGGGGCCCGGACAGGCGCTGATCCGGGTCCGCGCCGCCAACGTCAACTTCCCCGACGCGCTGTTGTGCCGGGGCCACTACCAGATCCGGCCGCCGATGCCGTTCACCCCGGGGGTGGAGTTGTGCGGGGAGGTCCTGGCCCTCGGGCCCGGCACCGATCCCGGGACCGCCCCGGCCCCGGGCGGTCGGGTGGTGGCCCAGCCCGCGCTGCCCGGCGGGGCCTTCGCGGAGAAGGTCGTCGCGCCCCTGGCCGATGTCTTCCCGGCGCCTGCGGCACTGGACGACGCGGAGGCCGCCGCCCTGCACATCGGCTACCAGACGGGCTGGTTCGGCCTGCACCGCCGGGCGGGCCTGCGGGCCGGGGAGACCCTGCTGGTGCACGCCGCCGCCGGAGGGGTCGGCAGCGCCGCCGTACAGCTGGGGAAGGCGGCCGGTGCCACGGTGATCGGGGTGGTCGGGGGACCGGAGAAGGCGGCGGTCGCCCGGGAGCTGGGCTGTGACACCGTGCTGGACCGCACGGAGGCCGGGGACGAACTGCCCGCCCTGGTCAAGGAGGCCACCGGGGGACGGGGGGCCGACGTGGTCTACGACCCCGTCGGCGGCTCGGCCTACGAGGCGTCCACGAGGTGCGTGGCCTTCGAGGGGCGGATCGTGGTCGTCGGCTTCGCCTCCGGCACCATCCCGCGTCCGGGACTCAATCACGCGTTGGTGAAGAACTACTCGGTGCTCGGCCTGCACTGGGGGCTCTACCGCTCCCGTGATCCCGAGGCGGTGACCGCCTGCCACCTGGAACTGACCGCGCTGGCCGCCCGGGGTGCCATCCGGCCGCTGGTGGCGGAGCGGGTGCCGATGGAGGGCGCGGCCGACGCCGTGCGGCGGGTAGCCGCGGGGACCACCACCGGGCGCCTGGTCGTGCTGCCCTGACGCACGGGGCCACAGGGCCCGGTGCCGTGGTGTGGGTACCACGGCACCGGGCCCGGTGGTCAGTCGGCGTGGCGGGCCAGTTCCCGGCGGGCCAGGGAGCGCTGGTGCACTTCGTCCGGGCCGTCGGCCAGCCGCAGCGAGCGGGCCGAGGCGTAGAGCTCCGCCAGGGGGAAGTCCTGCCCCAGTCCGCCGGCGCCGTGCACCTGGATGGCACGGTCCACGATCTCCGTGACGGTGCGCGGCACGGCGATCTTGATGGCCTGGATCTCGGTGTGCGCGCCCCGGTTGCCGACCGTGTCCATCAGCCAGGCGGTCTTGAGCACCAGCAGCCGCAACTGTTCCACCGCCACCCGGGCGTCGGCGATCCAGGTCCGCACCACACCCTGGTCGGCCAGGGGGCGACCGAAGGCGGTGCGTCCCAGGGCCCGACGGCACATCAGCTCGATGGCCCGCTCGGCCATGCCGATCAGCCGCATGCAGTGGTGGATGCGGCCGGGCCCCAGCCGGGCCTGGGCGATGGCGAACCCGCCGCCCTCCTCACCGATCAGGTTCTCCGCCGGGACCCGCACGTTCTCCAGGGAGACCTCGGCATGGCCCCCGTGCCAGTCGTCGTCGAAGCCGAGCACCGTCATCGCGCGGCGGACCGTCAGCCCGGGGGTGTCGCGGGGCACCAGGATCATCGACTGCCGGCGGCGCGGATCGCCCTCGGGGTCGGTCTTCCCCATGACGATGAACACCTCGCAGCGCGGGTTCATCGCCCCCGAGATGTACCACTTCAGACCGTTGACCACGTACTCGTCACCGTCCCGCTCGATGCGGGTTTCGATGTTGCGGGCGTCCGAGGAGGCCACCGCGGGCTCGGTCATGGCGAAGGCCGAGCGGATGGTGCCCTCCAACAGCGGCTTCAGCCACCGTTCGTGCTGCTCCGGCGAGCCGAACTCGGCGAGAAGTTCCATGTTCCCGGTGTCGGGGGCACCGCAGTTGAGGGCGGCGGGCGCCAACTGCGGACTGCGACCGGTGATCTCGGCCAAGGGGGCGTACTGCAGGTTGGTCAGCCCCGCGCCGTACCGCTCGTCGGGCAGGAAGAGGTTCCACAGTCCGCGTGCCCTGGCCTCCCGTTGCAACTCGGTGAGAACGGGGACGGGCTCCCACCGGTCGGCGGCGGCGGCGCGCTGTTCCCGGGCGACGGGTTCGGCGGGCAGCACCCGCTCGGTCATGAACGCCTCCAACCGTTCACGCAGTTCCTCGGTTCGGGCGTCGTGGGCGAAGTCCATGTGTCAGTCCTCCCGGAGATGCGTCAGGCCCTGGGTGATGAAGGTGGGAACGAGTTCGCCGATCCGGTCGAAGCCCGCACCGAGGGTGTGACCCAGGGTGAAGCGGTAGTGGATGCCCTCGAGAATCACGGCGAGCTTGAAGGAGGCGAAGGCGGTGTACCAGTGCACCCGGGAGACGTCCCGTCCCGAACCGGCGGCGTAGCGCTCGATCAGTTCGGCGGTGGACGGGTGGCCGGGAGCGGCACCGGTGGAACTCACCGGCGTGTTCGGGACGGGGTCCCGTTGGCAGTACATCGCCAACAGTCCGAGATCGGTCAGCGGATCGCCGAGGGTGGACATCTCCCAGTCCAGCACGGCGGTGATGCGGTCCCGCTCGTCCACCAGCACGTTGTCCAGGCGGTAGTCGCCGTGCACCACGGCGGGGGGGCCGGAGACGGGCATGCGGCGGGCCAGTTCCTCCCGCAGGCGGTCGATACCCGGCAGGTCGCGACTGCGGGAGGCGGCGAGTTGTTTCTCCCAGCGGCGCAGCTGACGCCCGAGGTACCCCTCCGGTCGGCCGAAGTCCTCCAGCCCGACGCCCCCCGGTTCCACCCCGTGCAGGGCGACCAGGGTGTCCAGCAGATCCGTCACCACCGCCCGGGTCCGCCCGGGCCCCAGCGCCGCCAGCTGGGCGGCGTCCCGGTACGGGACACCGGGCATCAGGTCCATCACGTAGAAGGGGGCGCCCAGCACGGCGGGGTCCTCGCACAGCAGTACCGTGCCGGGAACCGGGACGGCGGTCGGCCCCAGGGCGGTGATCACCCGGTGCTCACGGGCCATGTCGTGGGCGGTGGCCAGGACGTGCCCCAGGGGCGGACGCCGGACCACCCACTGTTCCGTGCCGTCGGTCACCCGGTAGGTGAGGTTGGAGCGGCCCCCCTCGATCAGGGAGGCGCTCAGCGGTCCGGAGACCAGGCCGGGACGCTCCCGGTCCAGGTGGGCCCGCAGGTGTTCGGGGTCCAGGCCCGGTGGGGATGAAGAGGGCTGTGGCTCGGTGCTCGCGTCGGCCATCGGCACGGACTCCCGGGACGTGGGGGACGAAGGGTCCCCCATATGATGCCGACCAGTCGGTATGTCGTCCATACCCGGGCGGTGTTTTCCCCCTCCCGGGGGCATGCCGGCCGTCCCCGCTCCCGCCGGTCGCACTCCTCACCGGGTGGTGAACGCGGCTCCCGCCGCGACCGCCGGAACCAGCACCGTCACCGGGACCATCGCCACGACGGCGTACCGCACGGCCGGCGGACGCGGACGCCCCCGGCGCAGTTCGGCCGTCCGACGCCGGGCCAACCACCCGAAGGACGCCCAGCCGACCGTGGCGATCCCCGCCACCGCGAAGCCGACCGGATCACCGGCCATCACCGCTCCCCGCCACACCAGCAGGGTCAGCACGGCGAACGCGAGCACCGTGCGCCACCAGGCCATGTCCGTGCGCTCGGGTTGGACCGCCGGGTCGCGCACGGGCAGCGGATCGGGAGCGGTCGCGTCGGCGTGCCCCGCCCTCATCGGACACCGCCCACCACGAACGCCACCGCGACCGCGGCGCCCAGCGTCCCGGCGATCAGCCCCAGCAGCAGCGGGACCCGGGAGACGGGCAGGTCCCGGTCACGGCGCATCGCCAGCTCGCACCGCACCCAGTGCCGCACGGCGTGCAGCGCGCACAGCGCTCCGGTCACCAACAGGGTCACCGCCACCGTCACCCGCAGGCCCGGGGTCAGGTCGGTGAGGAACTGATCCACCGCGATCCCGCCGGCCAGTAGCGCCAACCCGGTCCGAACCCACGCGAGGAAGGTCCGCTCGTTGGCGAGCGAGAATCGGTAGTCCGGGGTGGTGCCCTCCCGTTGCAACCGTCGCGGGGAGAGATACATCAGCACCGTGGACCACGCCCGAGCAGCCATGATCCCGAGCCTAACCGCACGTTCCCGGGATCACCCGAAGCCCGTCGCCGGCCCGTCGGGCGCGCGCCGGGGCCCCGGGCCCGTACCCGCGACGAACCGGGGTGTTGACGCCACGGCTTTCGGGTTCGATGATCACCGGGCGGCCCGCCCGGGCCCGAGGGGAGGCCACATGTCGCAGGCCGCAGCGGGTGCGGAGGGACGGGCCCCGGACATCCCCGGCGACACGGCCGCCGACGTCGTCGTCATCGGGGCGGGCCTCGCGGGTCTGGTCGCCGCCGCCGAGTTGGCCGAGGCGGGTCGCTCGGTGATCGTGCTCGACCAGGAGCCCGAGGCATCCCTGGGGGGCCAGGCCCACTGGTCCTTCGGCGGGCTCTTCCTGGTGGACTCGCCCGAACAGCGCCGCCTGCGGGTGCGCGACAGTCCCGAACTCGCCCGGCAGGACTGGTTCGGCTCGGCCGGCTTCGACCGCCCCGAGGACCGGTGGCCGCGCCACTGGGCGGAGGCGTACCTCGACTTCGCCGCCGGTGAGAAGCGGGCCTGGCTGCACGGCATGGGGGTGAGGTTCTTCCCCGTCGTCGGCTGGGCCGAGCGGGGCGGCGCCGACGCCTCGGGCCACGGCAACTCCGTCCCCCGCTTCCACATCACCTGGGGAACCGGCCCCGGCGTGCTGGAGCCCTTCCTCCGGCGGGTGCGGCGGGCCGTGGAGGCGGGGCGGGTGAGCCTGCGCTTCCGCCACCGCGTCACGGAACTGGGCCGCACGGCGGGATCGGTGGACACGGTGGCGGGCGAGGTCCTGGCCCCCGACCCGGCCGAACGGGGTGCGGCGAGCAACCGTGAGCCGGTCGGCTCCTTCGAACTGCGGGCGCGGGCCGTGGTGATCGCCTCCGGTGGCATCGGCGGCAACCACGACATGGTCCGCGCCCACTGGCCGGAACGTCTCGGCACCCCGCCGCGCCGGATGCTCTCCGGGGTCCCCGCCCACGTGGACGGGGAGATGCTGACCGTCGCCCGGCGGGCCGGTGGCCGATTGATCAACGGCGACCGGATGTGGCACTACACCGAGGGCATCGAGAACTGGTCCCCGGTGTGGGCGCGGCACGGCATCCGCATCCTCCCCGGACCGTCCTCACTGTGGGTGGACGCCCTGGGCGCGCGGCTGCCCGCCCCGCTCTTCCCCGGCTTCGACACCCCCGGCACCCTCGCCCACACGGCCCGGTCCGGCCACGAGCACACCTGGTTCGTGCTCACCCGCCGGATCATCGAGAAGGAGTTCGCGCTCTCGGGCTCCGAACAGAATCCCGACCTGACGGGAAAGAGTGTGCGGGGGGTGCTGGCCCGGGCGCGTTCCGGGGCGCCGGGACCGGTGCGGGCCTTCATGGAGCGGGGCGCCGACTTCGTGGTGGAACCCGACCTGCCCGCCCTGGTGCGGGGCATGAACGCGATCACCGGCGAGGACCTGATCGACGAGGCCGCCCTGCGCCGGGTGATCGAGGCCCGGGACCGGGAGGTGGTCAATCCCTTCACCAAGGACGCGCAGCTCACCGCCGTCCACGGGGCGCGCCGCTACCTCGGGGACAAGCTGATCCGGGTCGCCGCCCCGCACCGGTTGTTGGACCCGGACGCCGGGCCGCTGATCGCCGTCCGACTGAGCGTTCTCACCCGCAAGACCCTCGGGGGTCTGGAGACCGACGACCGGGCCCGGGTGCTCACCGCCGAAGGGGAGCCCTTGCCCGGGGTGTACGCGGTGGGGGAGGTCGCCGGGTTC
>NZ_VKHT01000470.1 GCF_014141535.1 Streptomyces alkaliphilus
GTCCGGGAATTCTCCCGTCGGCTCCCGGTGCGGTGGCTCCGGCATGCCGGCGGGCCGGCCCGGGTCGTCCCGGCCCGGAAGGGTGCGTCGGGGTCCGGATTCGGTCACGGGTGATGCTCCGGTGTCGGTGACGGTGCGGTGGGTCCCGGGCCGGGGAGGAGCCCGGGGGGTGCCGTGCGGACGGGATGTGCGGTGCCCCGGGCACGTCCGCGGGAGGGTCTCATGCCCCGGCCTCCGCCCGGTCGGCCGCCATCGCGCCGGCGTCCAGCTCCAGTACGCCCACGATCAGATCCGCGCCGGCGAAACCGGGGTCCTCCAGCGGGGTGCCGTCGTCCACGGCGAAGAGCAGTCCGCTCTCGCCCTGCCGGTAGGCGGTACCGATGGGCGGCGCGACGGCGTGCACGGCGATCAGGGCGATCAATTGGGGCAGATCGGGGTCGAGACGGCGGGCGTCGGCCAGCAGTCCGGAGAGACGGCGCGGTGCCTGCGGTGAGAGGTCGAGGAGACGGGCCGCCGCGGCGTGCTGGGAGTCGTCGAAACGGCTGTCGTCGGGGGTGGCCACCAGATCCGGCTCGGGCAGCGCGGTGCCCAGGTGCTCGCGTGGGGTCGGCGGGGTCAACAGGAGACCGACCAGATCGGTGAGCCGGGGGGCGCCGGGTGCGCGCAGCCCCGCCCCCCGCGCGAAGAATGCCTCGGTGACCCGTCGCGCCTCACCCAACGGCCGTTCGAGCACGGGGGCCAGGAGCTGGCCGTGCAGGTCGAGACCCGAGCCGGTCGCCCCGGGGGAGAAGGCCTGACGGTCCTGTTCGGCACGGAACAGCGGGCCGGCCTCCAGGAGACGGGACTGCAGGCGGGTGTGGCGCCGGATGCAGTCGCGCACGATGTCGACCAGCTCCGCGGCCCGCCTCTTGTGCACCGGGTCCTCCGCCTCGTCCCGCGCACGACGGATGTTGGTGAGGATGGCGTTCTCGTGGCGGTACCGCTCGGCGATGTGGTCCAGTGCCTCGGAGATGAGGCCGGGAACGGCCTCCATCCAGTCCACGGCCCGGACATCGCGCCGCGTCGCCTCCAGGGTGCGCCGCAGCGTCTCGGAGTACTGGACGGTGCGGTAACGGGCCTGCTCGGCGGCGAGTTGGGCATCGGCGAGGCGTCCCCGGCTGATCAGCACCTCCAGCTTGACCTCCGCGGCGATCTGGGCGCTGGTGACATCGGTGTCCAACGCGCCGACCAGGACGTTGACCGCTTCGTCGGTGGTGCGCAGCCGGATGGTGCCATCGGCGCCGGAGACCTCCTCGATGAGCTTGAAGTCGTAGTCGCGCCGCGTGTAGGAGCCCTCGGCGTCGAAGGTGCCGTAGACGACGCGGAAACCCCGATCGGCGCTGCCCACGTTGATCAGGTTCTCCAGGACCCACCGGGCCACCCGCTCGTGCTCCCCGGGGGACCGGTCGGGGGCCTGGGCGGCCACCCGGGGACGCAGTCGGGCGACCACCTCCTCGTGGTCGGCACCCGCGTCGAAATCCATGCTGAGGGTGACCAGGTCGATGGCGGCGAGGGCGATCTCGGCCATCGCGTACACGGTGTACTCGCCCGCCAGGTTGGCCTTCCGCACGTCCAGGTCGTGCAGGGGCGCGGTGCAGGCCAGGGCCCGCAGGCGGCGGGCCAGCCCCTCGTCGGCCGCCGGGCCGGGCGCGGGACGCGGCACCGGACGGGACGGGACGCCGACGACCGGGGCCGACGGCTCCGCGGGTCCGGTGCGGGCGGAGCGTGCGTGCGGGATCACGGAGCACACTGTAGGCGTCCGCACCGACACATCGACGCCGACCCCGGCCCGGATGATCTTGGGGAGGGAGGGCCGGACGACCCCGGGCCCGCCCGGGAACCGCACCGGAATCGCTCAGGGACGGTTGCGGGCCAGCAACAGCGCCACGTCGTCCCGGGGGTCCCGGTGCAGCGCCTCCAGGACCGCGTCGCACGTCTCCTCGAGCGGTCGGGGCGGTCCGGAGACCACCCGCAGCAGTGTGTGCAGTCCCACGTCGATGTCGTCCCGTCGGTCCTCCACCAGACCGTCGGTGTACAGGACCAGGGTGGCGCCGGGGGGCATCGGCATACGCCTCGGGGAGAAGACCGCCCCGCCGACGCCCAGGGGGCGGGCCGGGGGTACCTCCAGCAGGTGGGCACGACCGTCGGGTTCGACCATGACGGGGGGTGGGTGGCCGGCCGAGGTGACCTCGCACCAACCGCCCGCGGGGTTGCACACCACGTGGACGCAGGTGGCGATGGACTCCCCCAGCCCGGCGGTGGTGGCGTCCAGGTGTTCCAGCAGTTCCGCCGGGGGCAGGCTCAGCCTGGCCAGTGCCCGGGTGGTGGAGCGCAGCTGTCCCATGATGGCGGCGGCGTGCACGCCCTTGCCCATGACGTCGCCGACGATCAGGGCGGTGCGACCGTCGTCCTGCGGCAGGACGTCGTACCAGTCCCCGCCCGCCTCGCTGACGGCCGGGAGGTAGCGGGCGGCCAGGTCGAGCCCCGGGCGATCGGTCGGTACGGACGGCAGGAGGCTGCGCTGGAGGGTGAGGGCCGTGTGGCGCTCGCGGTGGTAGAGGCGGGCGTTGTCGACGCTGATGGCGGCCCGGGCCGCGAGTTCCCCGGCCAGGGAGACGTCGGCGGGGGCGAAGGGACGGGGGTTTTCGGTGCGGAACAGCCCGATGGCGCCCAGGACGTTGCCCCGGGCGATGAGTGGAACGGCGAGGTAGGAGTGCACGCCGGCCTCCTCCAACTGACCGGCGGCCTCTTCGTCACGGGCGATCCGGCGCAGTTCCCCGGCCCCCACTCGGGGGAGCACGATGGTGCGCCCCAGCGTGACGCATCGGGTGATCACCCGATTGGGCCCGTACTCCGCGAGATCGCCGACCCGATCGGTGGCCCGCGCCGCCGCGCCGCTCCGCGCCCTGTCGTCGGCGGCCACCACCGCCAGGGCCCGGAAGCGGACCGAGCCGTCGATCCGTACCGGCTCGCCCGGATCCCCGGTGAGCGCCTCGTCCAGCAGGTCGACCGTGGCCAGGTCGGCGAGACGGGGCACGGAGATGTCCGCCAGTTCCCGGGCGATCCGGGGAAGGTCCAGGGTGGAACCGATGCGATCACCGGCGTCGGCGATGATCGCGAGGCGTTCACGGGCCTCCGCCACCTCGTCCCCGGCCCGGTGGCGCTCGGTGACGTCGACGGCCGAGGCCGCCACCCCCAGGGGGCGGCCCCCGCGGTCCACGACTCGGTAGTAGGAGACCGACCAGACGTGATCGCGACCGGGATCCGCGGGGGTGCTGCCGACGAGCGTCTGGTCGACCACGGGGCGCCCGTCGGAGAGCACCCGACGGACCGAGGAGGCGACCCGGACCGGGTCGATACCCGGAAGCATGTCCTCCAACCGCCGCCCCAGGAGCCGCTCGGCCGGGATGCCGTTGATGCGCTCCAGTGCGGGGTTGACCCGACGCCAGCGCATCTCCTCGTCGAACAGGGCCAGGCCGATCGGTGACTGCTCGATCAGGATGTCGGAGAGGGCGAGCGTGGTCTCCAACTCGCGCACCGTCCCGGCGTCCGCGGCCAGTCCGAGGATCTGCCGGTGCCCGTCGGGGGCGCGCATGCTGATGTGGCGGAATTCGGCGTGTCGGGTCGAACCGTCCCGACAGCGGACCGGGAAGACCCCGGCCCACTGTTCCCCGCCCAGCACGCGCAGGAACCATTCGGTGACCTGTTCCAGGTGTTCGGGGAGGATGAGGAGCCGACCGGCCTCCGCCCCGACCGCCTCCTCGGCCCGGTGGCCGAACAGAAGCTCGGCCTCCGGGCTCCACAGCACGATGCGACCGTCCTCGTCGAGGACGAACGCCGCCACCCGCAGCAGGTCCAACAGTTTGCCGGGGGCTCCGGCGGGGTCGGGAGCGGCGGAAC
>NZ_VKHT01000471.1 GCF_014141535.1 Streptomyces alkaliphilus
GCACCCCCACCCGCTTGGAGTCCCGCACCAGCACCCATCGGGGCACGGCGGCCATCTCCACGCCCTCGCCGCCCTCCTCACCGCTGTGACTGCTCCCGACCCGGCGACGGGGTGCGGGGTCCTCGTATCGCTCCGGGCTCATGGCTCCCCCTCCAGCGCCTTCCCCATGAAGGTCAACGACTCACGTGGGTTGAGCGCCCGGGCCCTGGGAATGCCGTACCCGGCCTCCGGGCGACCCGCTTGCCGTCGGAGGTCTCCATCAGGGTGAAGGGGCCCGCCGGCCCGGCATTCCCCTGCCGCTCCATCGGCATGATCCGGATCTCCACCGCCCGCGCCTCCGGTGGGGAGGCGTCGCGGAAGAAGGCCGGGTACCGGGCCTGCGCAAACTCCTCCTTCATCGCCCGCGACAGGCCGCCGGCGCCCGGGACCTCGTCCGCGCTCTCGATCAACTCGGGGAGGGGATGCGCCGCCCCTGCTCCACCGAGGCGATCTGCTCCCTTCCGTAACCCACCCGGGCGCCCAACTCCTCGCGCGAAAGCCCCTCCCGCTCGCGCAGCAGCTTCAACTGACGCCCGAAACCGCGCAGGAGCCCGGTGTCCTCACCCCGCTCACCCATCCCGCACACTCCTCGACCTCGGCTCCGCTCCCGGGCGCCGTTCCCCGACACCCGCCATCACGTCGAGGGTTGCCCGCGTGACACGGGGTGCTCGCGATGCGAGATCATTCGAACGAGTGATCGCGACCCGGTCGGGCCGACGGCGCGGTACCGGAGACGCCTCCGGGAGCGGAAAACGGCTTGTTCCGCCCCGGGGCGCCGGGAAGACTTCGAGGCATGGAAGATGACGCCGACCACGCCGACCACCGCTCCGCCAACGCCCGTGATGTCTCGACCCTGTTCGTGGACGGGCGGCTGAAAGTCATTCCGCGCCGCGCGGCCCGCCGCGCGCAACTCCTCGAGCATCTCGCGCGCACCCTCTTCCGCCCCGGTCGGGGATACACCGAATCCGAGGTCAACGAGGCCCTGGTCGGAGTCCACGAGGACTACCCGGCGCTGCGGCGATACCTGATCGAGGCCGGTCTGCTCACCCGCACCCGCGACGGATCCGAGTACCGCCGCGCGCCCCGCACGGCGTAGGCCCGTGGAAAGCCCGGGCCCTCATGTGCCGGAGGGGTCAGGGCTCCGGCGTGGGCGGCTTCCACGCCGACACCCCGACGATCCCGGTGCCCGGGCCGCCCCCGGGGCTCATCCCCCCGGGGTTTCCCACCCGGTGCCGGAGCCTTCGTCGGGTGGGTGATCGGGTGGTGGAAGTCATCGGCCGAGGTCACGGTGTTCCGTCACATCAAGGCGGCGGTCGCCTGCTCGCCCGGCTCCGGCACGAAGGGACGCGGCGGGTCGTCGAAGCCGTCCACGACCGTTATGCCCCCGAACCGTTCACCGCCTCCACGTCGTGGGCGCCCGCAGTGCTGTCGAGTGGCGTGAGCAGCGGGTATCCCTCCACTCGGCGGGGCCGGTCACCGCAGTTGACGAGCCCCGCCGCGACGAGGGGCGGCACCGTCGCGGCATCCGCGATGCCTTCCGTGGTCAGTAGGTCGTAGCCCGGCCCCGGCACGTGGGGTCGTCCGCCGCGGCGCTCCCGGCTCCGGAGGCGGAGTGACGGGGACGGGACCACCGGCCGATCCCGCCGCCCTCGCCGTCCCCGGGTCCCCGGGGACGGCGAGGGCGTCATCCCGCGAACCTCACACCTCCCTCCGTCGAGGGGAGGATTTTCCGGCCATTTTTCCGATTTCGGTGACCTCCCGGGGTGCCCGTTCGCCGACCGCGCGCCCGGGCTTCCCGAAGAACAACCTGCGCAACCCATTGACTATGGACATCCCTGTACATAGCTTGCTCCTTGTTCATGGTTGTCCACGTACAGATCGGGTGCGTCGATGAAGATCGCAGTCGTCGGGAGCTACGGGGTCGGCCTCACCATGTGGGTGCCGAGGGCTCCCGCACCGGGCGAGACCGTCTCGGACGGCGCCTTCCGGGAGGAACCCGGGGGCAAGGGTTCGAATCAGGCGGTCGCGGCCGCCCGGCTCGGTGCGGAGGTGTCACTGCTGACCGCGGTCGGCGACGACGACTTCGCCCGGACCGCCCGGCGGCTGTGGGGAGCGGAGGGGGTGGACGCCACACACGTCGTCACCACCGACGCCCACACCATGACCGGGTTCATCCTCGTCGAACCGTCCGGTGAGAACCGCATCGCCATCGCGCCCGGGGCGCTGAACCACCTGACCGCCGAGCACGTCGAGGATTTCCGCGAGGTCATCGCCGCCGCCGACATCCTCGTCGTCTCCATGGAGATCCCCGAGGCCGTGGTCCTCGCGGCCCTGCGCGTCGGCCGCGAGGCCGGCACCGCAACTCTCCTCAATCCGGCACCGGCCCGCCCGCTGCCCGATGACGCCTGGCGACTGATCGACGTCATCACACCGAATCAGACCGAGGCCCCCGTCCTCCTGGGGCGGGCCGGTGAACCGGACGCGGACGCCGAGGAACTCGTCGCCGAACTGCGCGACCGGACCGGGGGGAGCGCGGTGCTCACCCTCGGTGGCCGGGGTGCCCTGGTGGCCGGCCCCCGGGGCGTCACCCGGGTACCGGCACGGCCGGTGGACCGGGTGATCGACACCACGGGGGCCGGGGACGCCTTCACCGCCGCCCTCGCGGTGGCCCTGGCCTCGGGCCGCGATGTCCCCTCCGGCGTTGAATTCGCCGCCGCGGCCGGCGCCCGGGCCGTCACCGTCGCCGGTGTGATCCCGGCCCTCCCCACCCGCGACCGGCTCCCCGACCTCTTCCCGATCGGATAGGAAAGCCCCTCCATGTCCACCACCGTCACCACCGCGGCGGAGCGGGGATTCCCCCTCGACCTCCGCAGGCTGTTGCACGCCAGGGAAGCCGGTGTGCTCGCCGCCCTCGCGGTGCTCTTCGTCCTGGGCACCGTTCTCTCGCCGAGCTTCGCCACCGCCGACAACCTGTTGTCGGTCGGTCAGCAGATCGCCCAGATCGGCATCATGGCCATCGGCGTCACCTTCGTGATCGTCAACGGCGAGATCGACCTCTCGGTGGGATCCACCTACGCCCTCTCCGCGATCTGCACGGGCATGGCGATCGCCGAGGGCGTCCCCTGGGTCCTCGCCGCGCTGCTCGGTGTGGCCGTCGGCGCCCTGGCCGGGTTGCTCAACGGACTCGCCGTCGTCCTGCTCGGGGTGCCCTCCTTCATCGTCACCCTCGGCACCCTCAGCGTGTTCCGCGGGGTGGCCCTGCTGATATCCGACGGCTCCCCGATCTCGCTGAGCTCCTCGCAGGAGGGCGTCGCCGAATTCGGGCTGCTGGGTCAGGGACGGTTGTTCGGCGTGGTGCCGATGCAACTGGTGTTCTTCGCGGTCATCGCCGCCCTCGGCATCGTGCTGCTCTCCCGCTCCCGGTTCGGCTTCAACAGCTACGCGGTGGGGGGCAATCCCGAGGCCGCCCGTCTCGTCGGGATCAATGTCGGCCGCGTCAAGGTGGGCGCCTTCGTGCTCTCCGGTCTCACCGCCGGCCTCGCGGGTGTCCTGGGGCTCTCCTTCCTCTCGTACGTCCAGGGCGTCACCGGCACCGGCCTGGAACTCACGGTCATCTCGGCGGTCATCATCGGCGGCGCCGCGCTGTTCGGAGGCTCCGGAACCATCTGGGGCACCGTCATCGGCGTCGCCTTCATCGGACTGCTCCAGAACATCCTCAACATCCAGGGCATCTCGTCCTTCTGGCAGACCGTCGTCACCGGCCTGGTGATCGTCGCGGCCGTCGCCGCGGACACCTGGCAACGCCGCCGCAAGACCAGGGCCTGACGGCACATCCCGACCGGGCCGAACCCCGTCGCCCGCCTCTCCCGCCCCTCTTGCTCCTCACACCCCTCGGG
>NZ_VKHT01000472.1 GCF_014141535.1 Streptomyces alkaliphilus
CCGGACGGGTCGGGCCCCGTGTGCACACGGCACAACACCAGGCAGGACCCTGAGAGGAGAGCCCCATGGCTCAGTACGCGGTTTTCATCTACGAGGCCGAGATCCCGGGAGGGTGGGACAACGCCCCCGCGGAGCTGCTCGAGGCCCACGAGGCCTTCCCGGGCAGGGTTGAGGAGCTCGGCGGCAAGATCCTCAACGGTCTGGCCCTCCAGCCGGCCGACACGGCCAGGACGGTGCGCGGCGGCGAGGTCGCCGACCGTCCCTTCTCGGACAGCAAGCAGTCCATCGGCGGCGCCTTCGTCCTGGAGGCCAAGGACATCGACCACGCCCTGGAGATCGCCAAGGTCGTTCCGGTCCACGACGGCGGTGTCGAGATCCGTCCCCTCTTCGACGTCCCGCAGGAGGAGCCGGAGGCCGCCTGATCCGGTGACCGCCGGACGTCGTCTCCCGGGGCCCGGCCCCTTCCCGCCCCGGGGAGGGGCGGGAAGGCCGGAAGGGGCCGGAAGGGAAGTGGGAGCGATGCCCGCGGTCCCCGCTCGTCGCGGTCGCCGGGCCCCGGGAACCGCCGGGGCCCGTGCCCTGCCCGGCGCCGCAATTCGAAAGATGCGGCCCCCGGGCAGGGGCCGGGAAGCTGGTCCAGCCCCGTCGCCGGCCACGATCGGCACACGGTCGCCGACAGCGCGGGGATCGGGCGTGCGTGTCCGGGGCCGCTCACGGGGCCCCGGAGCCACCACCGGGGCCCCGCCCCCATTTCCTGAAAGGACCCGCACATGATCCCTGCGACGACTTCCCCGGCGGTCACCGAACGGCTCGCGGCCTTTCTCGGGGCTCCGGCCGACCGTCTGGAGGACGAGTTCGTCCGCCTGGCCGACACGGTGTGGGGCAAGGAGGGGACGGGGGACGCCGTGGAGCACACCCCCACCCTGGTGGCACTGCTGGACACGGTGGACGAACGACGCAGGGGTTACCTGGCCGTCCTGCTGGGCCTGCTCGCCGAGTCCGAGCACCCGGCCACCGACGGTCCCGTCACGGCCGCGGTGCGGGCCGGGCTCGACCGTTATCTGGAGTTGCTGCGCGCAAGCGGGGCGAACACCCCGCTGACCGTCGCGCTCGTGTACCTGCTCTCGCACTTCCCCGAGAGCCGCGAGCGCATCCTGTCCGTGGCCCGCCGCGAGGAGCTCGCCCTCGACCATCACGACCTCAGTCGTCTGGAGCGCGCCCTGCGCCGGCTGGATCCCGGGTCCCCCGACCTCGGCCGCTGCTGGCCCTCCCCCGCCGCCTGGCGGCTCAACGACGACGAGCGCGACTTCGATCGGACCTGGATCGAGGCGCTCACCGCCGAACAGCTCACCGTCAACTGGGACAACGACACCCGCACGGTGCTCGCCTACGCGGGTATGAGGGCGTACTGGGCGGTCCGGCACGGTGTTCCGGAGGAGACCGCCCACCCCATGGCCCCTGCGCCGGAGGCGACGACCGCCCCCGGGACGGACCCCGAGGCCTTCGCCCGGCACGGTGCCGTCCTGCGCTGCCCGGTGTGTCGAGGCGGTCTTTCCTTCGGCGGGGGAAGCGTGCGCTGCACGGCGTGCCCGGCGGTTCACCCCCTCGCGGGTGGTCTGCTCGACCTCTCGGCCGGTACCACCCATTCGGCCGCGGGCCCCGAGGACACCACCGCGGATCTGCTGCAGAAACTCGCGGCCATGCCGAGCATGGGCGTCTACTACGAGTCGGTGCTGCGTCCGGCGTTCCTGCGGATCGCCGGTATGAACTGGGGCAACGCGGTGTCGCAGGAGGACGAGGACGCCTATATCGTCCGGCACACCCGTCCGGTCGACGGCCCCTGCCTGGACCTCGCGGCCGGAGCGGGCCGGTGGACCGCCGTCCTCGCCGATGCCGTCGGTGACGAACGCCTGATCGCCCAGGACATGGCTCTGCCCATGCTGAACACCCTGCGCCGAAGGCTTCCGCGGGTCCCCGCCGTCGTGGCCAGCGCCCTGACCCTTCCCTACGACGACGCCGTGTTCGGCGCGGTGAACTGCTGGAACGCGCTGCAGGCATTCCCCGAGCAGGCGGATGTCGCCATCGCCGAGATCGGTCGTGTTCTCAAGCCCGGGGGCACCTTCACGCTGATGACGTTCCGTTGGGCCGACGACGCCGTGGACCGCTATTTCCAGGAATCCCACCACTTCCCGAGCCGACCCGCGGGGATGCTGCTCTTCGAGCGCGAGGAGATCGGAAAGTGGCTCGCGGACGCCGGGCTGACGGTCCGCGAGGAGTCGGGTCCCGGCTCCTTCGTCTTCATCACCGCGGTCAAGGAGGCGTAGCGCCGACGCGCCGCGCCGCCCCGCGTCCCCGCCGCCGGCGGGGACGCCCCGCAGGGAGATCGACCAGCGTGTTGGAGGACATTCGGCCATGACCACGACCCACGAGCACTCGGCACCCACCGCGCACGGGGACGCGGCCTACCGGGCCGCCACCCGGGTGTTCAACCTGGCCGCGCCCGTGACACCCGCGGACGCCGTCACCGCGCACACCGTCGAGGAGGTCCGCGCCGCGATCCATCGGGCCCGTGCCCGGGGGTTGGGTGTCCGGGTGCACGCCACCGGGCATGCCGCGGCCACCGCGCGGCCCATGGACGACGCCCTGCTGATCCGTACGGACCTGCGCGGGGATGTCGAGATCGACGTGCACCGCCGCATCGCCCGGGTGCCCGCGGGCACCCGGTGGGGCGCGGTCATCGAGGCCGCCGCCCGCCACGGACTGGCCGCCCCCCACGGGTCGTCGCCGACGGTCGGGGTCGTGGGCTACCTCCTCAACGGCGGCCTGAGCATGTACGCACGCCACACCGGGCTCGCCGCCAACAGCCTGCGGGCCGTCGAACTCGTCACCGCGGACGGCACGTCGTGCCGCACCGACGACCGGTCCCACCCGGAGCTCTTCTGGGCGCTGCGCGGCGGGGGTGGTGGTTTGGGTGTGGTCACCGCCGTGGAGGTGGCCCTCTTCCCGGTGGCCGCGGTGGTCACCGGCGCGGCCTTCTGGCCGGCGGGGGAAGCCCGTCGTCTGCTGCCGCTGTGGCGGGCCTGGGCCGAGCACGCCCCCGATGAGGCGACCACCTCGGTCCGGATCATGAACCTGCCCAAGGTGCCGGAGGTCCCGGCGGCCCTGAGCGCGGGCCCGGTCCTGTGTCTGGACGGCCTCGTCGTGGCGCCGGCCGAGGACGGCATCACCACGGCGCTGCGACGGGCGGACGAACTCCTCGCCCCGCTGCGGGCGGTCGCGGAGCCCATCATGGACACCTGGCACCGGGCCGGACCGACCGCCGTGGCGGAGACCCACATGGACCCGGCCGATCCGGTGCCCGTCCTGGGGGACCACATGCTCCTGGAGGATCCGGGCGACGAGGGCATCGCCGAGTTCCTGCGCGTCACCGCCGACCACCCCCGGCCGGCCCTGACCGTGGCCGAACTGCGCCAGCTCGGCGGTGCCCTCGGGCGCCCCGTCGCCGGGGCCGGCGCACTCGGTCACCTCGACGCCCGGTACGCCTACTCCGGGGCGGGCGTGCCCGGCTTCGCCGGCGGCCCGGAGGAGATCCGAGCGCACTGTGAGCGGGTGCGCCGGGCCCTGTCCCCCTGGGACACCGGCCGGACCGCGCCCACCTTCGTGGCGCGTGCGGACCAGCCCCGGGGTCATCTCGACACCGGGGCGATCCTGGCCGCCGATCGGATCCGTGCGTGCGTGGATCCGGACGGGCTCTTCCGCGGGGACATCGCGCCGGACTGTTCCGCCTCCCGGTGACGTACACGCCTCAGAAAGTGTTGGGTAACCGGGTGATCACTCGTCTTTGAGGTCGTCGGCGAGGCGACGGGCCGCTTCGGTCTCGATGGGACCGCGGGGTTCGATCTCCTCGCCGGCGAGACGGGCGGCCATCAGCCGG
>NZ_VKHT01000473.1 GCF_014141535.1 Streptomyces alkaliphilus
AGTTCCTCCCGCGCGGCACCCCGCCGCGGGAGGAACTCGCCCGTCGGGTGCGAACCTTCCTCGACCCCGCCGTGCGCCTCGCCCGCTGGGCGGAGAGGCACGGGCTGGACCCGGCCGCGGAACCCGATCGCGCGGCGGAGGAACTGGGGATGAGCCGGGCCGGCGTCCGCGACCACTGGAGTCGGGCCCGGCTGGCCGGTCTCATCGAGCCGGCCGAGCCCGGCGACGCCCTGCCCCCCGGTTCCAACGGCCCGCACCCCGTCCTCGCCGGCGCCGTCCGGGGCGGGTGGCGGTTGCGCGCCTGGGACAGCGACGACTCGGCCGTTCTGCGCGGCTGGGTGGCGCTCTTCGACGGTTGGTCGTTGGTGCGTCCGGCACCCGACGACGCCGATCCGATCGCCGTCACCGAGGTGGTCGGGGCGGTGCCCCAGCTGCTGTCGGTGATGCACCTGTCCGACGGCCCGGTCACCGCCGAGGGCCTGTGCGACCTGCTCCTGCAACGCGTCGCCGAGCTGCGCGCCGAGCGCCCCGACGCCGACGGGGACCCCCGGCCGGTGCCGGAGGAGGAGATCGGTGAACTGACCCGCTTGTTGGGCTGGGCGCTGGACGCGCTCTCCGCCGTCGGGGCGCTGACCCTGCACGCCGGCGGCGACCTGCCGGTCCGCGCCCGACTCACCCCGCTGGGCGGATGGGCGGTGTGGACCCGGTTGGAACAGATCTGCCTGGCCGCGCAGAGCCCGGCCGGTCACATCGAGCAGTCCGCCGTGGCCATGCTGCGCGCCTGCGCCGACCTCACCCCCGGCCCCGCCCGCGACGAGTACCGGGCCTGGCTGGCCGCCCGCACCACCGGTCCGGCCGTGGCCGAACTCCTGGAGGCGGCCCGGGGCGAGGACGCCCTCATCCGGGGCCACGCCTTCGAGGCCCTGCGGGTGGTCGGGGCCCCCGCCAGGACCGCGGTGCGGGCCGCGGTCACCGAGCCGGTGTTGCGTCCCTACGCGCTGCTGTGGCTGGCCGAGCAGGAGGACGGCGGCTCGGCCGACGCCGCCGCCGAGCCGCTGATCGTGCTCACCCGCCGCGAGGCGACCTGGCTGTGGGTGGACACCGCCTCGGCGGTCCACGACCACAGCCCGGGACGGCTGCTGATCGATCATCTCGAGCACGCCCCCACCACGGCGATCCCCGAGCTGCTGGAGGACATCCGGGGCTGCGGCCACCCCAGGACCGTCCAGGTGCTGCTGGCCCTGGCCGCCGCCCACCCCGAGCCGTTGGTCGCCCGACGCATCCGCCGGGCCGCCTTCCAGCTGCACACCGGGGGGACGTCCGCGATCCCCGCCCGACGGAGCGAGCGGGAGACCCCCCGGACGACGTCCGGTCGGGAGCCCCGGGGCGAGTGAGACGCGCGGCGGGCACGCCCGCGCGTGCCCGACCCCGCCCGCCGACCACGGGCCCGTGACCGGGCCCCCGAAAACCGTTTGTCGGCCGCCGTAGACTGGTCGCCGCGGACCGTCCGCACCGGTCCCGGGCCCCGGCGGCCCGTCGCCCCCGATCGCATGACGCAGTCCGGAGAGTTCGTCCATGATCACCGCCCAGTCCGTCGAACTGCGGGCCGGCGCCCGCGTCCTCCTGGAGTCGGCGACCTTCCGCATCGCCCGCGGTGACCGGATCGGCCTGGTCGGTCGCAACGGCGCCGGCAAGACGACGCTCACCAAGTGTCTGGCCGGGGAGGGCCTTCCGGCCGCCGGCACCATCACCCGCGGTGGCGAGGTCGGTTACCTGCCCCAGGACCCGCGCACCGGGGATCTCGAGATCCTCGCCCGTGACCGGGTGCTCTCCGCGCGCGGTCTGGACACCGTGCTCCGCAGGATGCGCGAGAGCGAGGACCGGATGGCCAACGGCACCGGTACCGAGCGGGAACGCGCGATGCGCCGGTACGAGCGGCTGGAGACCGAGTTCCTCACCCTGGGTGGTTACGCCGCCGAGGCCGAGGCCGCCACCATCGCCGCCAGCCTCGGCCTGCCGGACCGCGTTCTGGGGCAGTCGTTGAACACGCTCTCCGGCGGTCAGCGCCGACGGGTGGAGTTGGCCCGCATCCTGTTCTCCGACGCCGACACCCTCCTGCTGGACGAGCCGACCAACCACCTGGACGCCGATTCGATCGTCTGGTTGCGCGACTTCCTGAAGACCTACCGCGGCGGTCTGGTCGTCATCTCCCACGACGTGGACCTGATCGAGACGGTGGTGAACAAGGTCTTCCACCTGGACGCCACCCGTTCCTGTATCGACGTCTACAACATGGGGTGGAAGCAGTACCTCGCCCAACGGGAGGCCGACGAGAAGCGTCGCCGCCGTGAGCGCGCCAACGCCGAGAAGAAGGCGGCGGCCCTCAACGCCCAGGCCGACAAGATGCGGGCCAAGGCCACCAAGGCGGTGGCCGCGCAGAACATGGCCAAGCGTGCCGAGCGACTGCTCGCCGGCCTGGACGACGAGCGGCGCGCGGACAAGGTCGCCAAGTTGCGCTTCCCCGACCCCTCGCCCTGCGGTCGCACCCCACTGATGGCGGAGGAACTCTCCAAGTCCTACGGCTCGCTGGAGATCTTCACCGACGTGGGGCTGGCCATCGACAGGGGCTCGCGGGTGGTCATCCTCGGCCTGAACGGCGCCGGCAAGACGACGTTGTTGCGTCTTCTGGCCGGGGTCGAGGAACCGGACACCGGTCGGGTGGTGCCCGGCCACGGCCTCAAGCTCGGTTACTACGCCCAGGAACACGAGACACTGGATCCCGGGCGCACGGTGCTCGAGAACATGCGCTCCGCCGCGCCCGACACCGACCTGGTGGAGCTGCGGAAGATCCTGGGCTCCTTCCTGTTCTCCGGCGACGACGTGGACAAGCCCGCCGGAGTGCTGTCCGGCGGCGAGAAGACCCGATTGGCCCTGGCCACCCTGGTGGTCTCCTCCGCCAACGTGCTGCTGCTGGACGAGCCGACCAACAACCTCGACCCGGCCAGCCGCGAGGAGATCCTGGGGGCCCTGCGGACCTTCACCGGCGCCGTGGTGCTCGTGACCCACGACGAGGGCGCGGTCGAGGCGTTGCAGCCGGAGCGGATCATCCTGCTGCCGGACGGCATCGAGGACCTGTGGAACCAGGAGTACGCGGACCTGGTGGCCCTCGCCTGAGCCGCTCGCCCCGGGGTGTCGGGCAGCGGGGGTTCGGTTTTTCGGGGGCGCCGGGCCGGGGTCGCCGCGCGCGAGAGCCGGGTACATCCCGGGTGACCCATTCGGCGGACACCGTCTCCGTCATCCGCATGAGACGCGTCTCGTATCGTCCCGTGCCGGACGCTCCCGTCCGTGTCCGGCCGGCCGCTCTTCCCCGGACCCGCCCGGAACGCGGGGTCGCGGGCGGGCCCTCCGATCCCCGGGCGCTCCTGATCTGCGGCTTCTCCGACGAGGGGCCATCGGGGAAGCCGTCCCCGGGCGCTCTTTCCCCGCTGTCGTCCCGGAGCGACGGTTTCCCCCGCTCCTCCTCCTCCGACCCCTTCCCGGGATGGACCGTGCCGAATGGGTGGCCAGGAAACGGGATAGGGGTGATCATGAGAGTTCCAGAGCGCACTTCCGTCGAGGAGGCACGGGTGGCCGAAACGCTGAAGAAGGGGAGCCGGGTAACCGGCACCGCGCGCGAACAGCTCGCGGCGGATCTCAAGCGCAAGTACGAGTCGGGGGCGAGCATCCGGGCGCTGGCCGAGGAAACCGGTCGCAGCTACGGGTTCGTGCACCGCATGCTCAGCGAGGCGGAGGTGACCCTCCGCGGCCGTGGCGGGGCCACCCGGGGCAAGCGGGCTCCCGCCGATTCCTGATCACCGGGACCGACGGGCGTCCCGCACCGTCCGTACGGCCCCCCGCCCCTGTCTCTTATACACCTCCTACGCTGGCGACGAGT
>NZ_VKHT01000474.1 GCF_014141535.1 Streptomyces alkaliphilus
GCTCCCGACCCCGCGCGCCTTCTCGCCCCCTCGTCCGTCCCCGCCGTCCGCACGCATCCATCGATGGGAGATTCCCGTGTCCGAGACCCGTTTCATTCCCGTGCCGCCCCCGAACCGGCGTCGGCGGCTCGTCATCCGTCCGGTACCGGGGCGCGTACCGCGCCCACCGGCCCGAGACCCCCGACGTACCCGCCGTGCCGGCCCCCCGGGTGACGCCGGCATGAGCACCGCCGAGTACGCCGTGGGAACCCTCGCGGCCGCCGCGCTGGCGGCCGGGTTGCACCAGGTGGTCACCTCCGGGGCGATCCTCGGAGCCCTCCAGGGGCTGGTGGAAAGGGCGCTCCATGCGGTGCTCTGAGCCGCCCGTGCCCGCCGTTACCCACCGGAGTCCGCGCGCCCGGGGCCCGTCCGGCCGGGACGGCGGGTACGTCACCGCCGAGACCGCGCTCGTCGTGCCCACCCTCGTCCTGCTGCTGGGTGTGCTGCTCTGGGGGACGGGCGCGGCCGTCACCGCCCTGCAGTGCACGGACGCCGCCCGGGCCGCCGCCCGCGCGGCGGCGCGCGGTGAGCCGGAGGAGACCGTCCGACGGACGGCGCTCGCCCTCGCCCCACCGGGTGCCGAGGTGAGCGGGGAACGCGAGGAGACCCTGCACCGGGTGAGGGTCACCGCGCGCACGCCCGCCGCGGGGCCGCTGCCGGCGCTGTCGGTGTCGACGGAGGCGGTGGCGCATGTGGAGCCCTGACCCGACCACCGGGGCCTCCCCGCCGGGCGGTGTTCCGCCGACCCCGCGCGCCGGGCGACTCGAAGGCTTCGGGCGGCGAGCCGGCCGGGGGTCACCGACCGACGGGACGGCGCCCACCGCCTCGTTTCCCCCGAACCGGCACGGGGAGCGGTGCGTCGAGGCCCTCGGGCCGACCCTCGCGGCCGGCCCCGCCGCCGCCGGGTCGGGCGCGCGCCCTGGCGCCGGGTCTCCTCCCGGCGGGTCGGGCCGTCCGCCGGAGAGCGGCCCGGGATGCGGCGCGCCGGGCCACCCGACGGGCATCGGGGCGGCCGGCACGACCATTCGCCCACCCGCCGGTGGCCGTGCCCCCGGTGCCCCGGCCCGGTCCCCCCGGGGCGCCGTCCGGGCGGACCGGGGCGCGGCCACGGTGTGGTGCGTCGCCTGTCTCGGTCTGCTCTCCGTCGTCCTGGGCGCGGTCCTGACCCTCGCCGCGGTGGTGGAGGCCCGTCACCGCGCGGCGGGCGCCGCCGACCTCGCCGCCCTGGCGGCGGCCGAACGGGCCTGGCACGGTCCGGAAAGGGCCTGCGAGCAGGCCGGGATCGTCGCCGAGGCGGGTGGGACGCGCCTGGTGCGCTGCGGCGTCGGTCCCGGCCTCCACCCGCACGACCCACCCGGCGCGCTCGTCGCCGATCTCACCGTCGAGAGCCGGGCCGGGCCCCACCGGCTCACGGCGCGTGCCCGTGCCACAACCGGCTGAGCAGCAGGAGGGCGCCGTGCTTGTCCAGCGGCTCGTTGCCGTTGCCGCACTTGGGCGAGTGCACGCAGGAGGGACACCCGTCGGCGCACTCGCAGGCGGCGATCGCCTCCCGGGTGGCGGTCAGCCACGATCGCGCGGTGTGGAAGGCCCGCTCGGCGAAGCCCGCGCCTCCCGGGTGCCCGTCGTGGACGAAGACCGTGGGCAGCAGGGTGTCGCCGTGCAGGGCGGTGGAGACCCCGCCGATGTCCCAGCGGTCGCAGGTGGCGAAGAGCGGCAGCATGCCGATCGCGGCGTGCTCGGCGGCGTGCAGCGCGCCCGGCAGCGCGTCGGGGGCGACGCCGGCGGCCTGCGTGGCCTCCTCCGTCATCGTCCACCACACCGCCCGGGTGGTCAGGGTGCGCGGCGGGAGGTCCAGCCGGGTCTCGCCCAGCACCTCGCCCGTCACCAGCCGTCGCCGCAGACAGGAGACCACTTGGTGCGTCACCCGGACCGTGCCGAAGCACAGTTCCGCGTCATCGCCCGCGGGGACGGAGCGCTCCGTCTCCAGCACCGAGATGTCGGTGACCTCCCGGGCCGTGGTGGTCCACGGCGGGTTGGCCTCGTCCACCAGGGCGACCCGCTCCTCGAGGTCCAGCTCCCGGACCACGTAGGTGGAGCCCCGGTGCAGGTGCACCGCGCCGGGGTGAACGGTGCGGTCCGCCGCGGCGGCGTCCACCGTGCCCAGCAGCCGACCGGTGTCGGCCTCCACGACCCGCACCGGATCGCCGCCGGAGCCCCGGATGTCCACCATGGCGGCGGGCCGCTCGCGCCGGGTCCAGTACCAGCGGTCACCCCGCCGGCGCAGCAGGGAGCGTGCCTCCAGCCGGGGGAGGAGCTCCCCGGCGACCGGGCCGAAGGGCTCCCGATCGGCGGTCCCCAACGGCAGTTCGGCCGCCGCGGCGCACAGGTGCGGGGAGAGGACGTGCGGGTTGTCCGGGTCGAGCACGGTGGCCTCCACGGGCCGCCGCAGCAGGGCTCCGGGATGGTGGACGAGATAGGTGTCCAGGGGGTCGTCGCGGGCGATCAGCACGGCCAGCGCGTCGGTGCCCCGGCGGCCGGCACGTCCGGCCTGCTGCCACAGCGAGGCCCGGGTGCCGGGGTAACCCGCGATCAACACGGCGTCCAGGCCGGCGACGTCCACGCCCAGTTCCAGGGCGTTGGTGGCGGCCAGTCCCAGCAGCCGCCCGGAGCGCAGGGCGACCTCCAGCTCCCGCCGCTCCTCGGGCAGGTAACCGCCCCGGTAGGAGGCGACCCGACCCGCCGGCCCGGGGTCGGCCTCCGCCGGGACGTCCCCGGCGGGGGAAGTCGCCCCGACCCCGGGGCCGCCCCCCAGTCGTTCCCGGGCGATCAGGGAGATCAGCTCGGCGCCGCGCCGGGAGCGGACGAAGGCCACCGTCCGCACGCCCCCGGCCACCAGGTCGCCCAGCAGGTCGGCGGCTTCGGCGACGGCGGTCCTTCGCACGGGCGCCCCCCGCTCCCCGCCGCCCTCGCGCTCACGGGTCAGCGGCGGTTCCCACAGGGCGAAGACCATCCGTCCCCTCGGCGAGGCGTCCTCGGTGACTGCGGTGACCGGCACGCCGATCAGCCGTCCCGCCGAGGCGGCGGGATCGGCGACGGTCGCCGAGGCAGCGAGGAAGACCGGTTCGGCGCCGTAGTGGGCGCAGATCCGGCGCAGCCTGCGCAGCACCTGGGCCACGTGGGAGCCGAACACCCCCCGGTAGACATGGCACTCGTCCACCACCACGTGGCGCAGCGCCCGCCAGAACCCCGCCCACCGGTGATGGCCGGGCAACAGTGAGCGGTGCAGCATGTCGGGGTTGGTGAGCAGCAGGTTGGCGTGCGCCCGGGCCCACTCCCGCTCCTCGGGCGGGGAGTCCCCGTCGTACACGGCGGGCCGCACGGCCTGCCCGAGGGGAGCCGCCAGCTCCCGCACCGCCCGCCGCTGATCGGCGGCCAGCGCCTTGGTCGGTGCCAGATACAGGGCGGTGGCCTGCCGCGACGGGGAGGGCCCGGCGGCGCCCGGGGCGGATCGTCGCGTGCTCCGTCGTGGCCCCGGTGGATTCGCCCGGACCGGATCCACCGGCGGGGTGACCAGGGAGTGCAGCACCGGCGCGAGGTAACAGATCGATTTCCCCGAGGCGGTGCCGGTGGCCACGACCACCGACTCGCCCCGCAGCGCGCGGGCCACGGCGTCCGCCTGGTGTTCCCAGGGACGCCCGATCCCGGCGTCCGCCAGCGCCCGTACCACCTCCGGGGACAAATCCGCGGGCCATGGGGCATGGCGGGCGTCCCGGCCGGGCAGGTGCTCGACGTGGGTGACGCGTGCCGCGCGGTCGGCGCCTCGCCCCAGGTACGCCAACAGGGCCTCCGGCGAGTCGGGGCGCCGACCGCGCGGCACGCGTCACCCACGT
>NZ_VKHT01000475.1 GCF_014141535.1 Streptomyces alkaliphilus
CCCCCCGGGCTGCCCGGGTTCCCCGGCCTCCCCGGTGCTCCGACCGGCGACCCGGCGGCGGGCCCGGACCCGCTGCCGACGGTGGAGCGGGCGCTGGTCGAGGTCTTCGGTGAGCCCGACGCCCGCGCGTCGGTCACCTTCCTGGGCGTGGATCCGATCGAGGTGCTGCGCTTCGTCTGTCCCCCGGAGCCCCGGGAAACGGCGCCGGGGGCCGCGAACGGCCCGGAGGGCCCGGACGCGGGACCGCTGGTGCGCTACGTCACCCTGGGCATGTCCGCCGAGCCGATGAACGACCCGGCCGCGCCGGTGGCCGATCCGGTCCGGGGCCCGCGCGCCGAGTTGGTGCTCACGCTGCGACCGGGCACCGCCCCCGACCGGCCTCCGATCGATCGCGTGTTGCGCCCCCTGGCCGTCCTGGCCGCGGCCCCCCGGGTGGAGGGGGTGGTCCCCGTCCCCGGCGCCTCGCTGGACACCGGTGAGCCGCTGTGGCCCGGCGCGCCCTTCACGGCCGTTCTGGTGGGCGAGCCCGGTGGGCTGGTGCCCGACGTCCCGCTGCCGCCCCCCGCCGATCCGGTGCGGATCCTGCCGCTGCTGCCCATGACGCCCAACGAGGCGGCGTGGAAGCGGGTGCACGGCGCCGAGGCCCTGCGCGAGCTGTGGCTCTCCCGGGGCACCGACACGCGCGACCCGCGACGCGCCGGCGCACCCCTCCCCGGCTGACCTCCTTGACTGCGGGCCCGGACGGGAGGACCGTGGGTACGCATGAGGGGTGAACCGACCTGTCCGAGGTGCGGGGACCGGGTGCGCCCTCCCGGTCTGTTCTCCGACTCCTGGCAGTGCTCCGCGCACGGCCCCGTCCCTCCTCTGCAACCGGCCCTGCCCCCGAGCATCGACGCCCTGTCGGTCTGCGTGTCACGAGCGGTGGTACCGGTGTGGATGACCTGGCCGCTCCCGCTGGGCTGGCTCCACACCGGCGTGGCCTGCGCGGGTGACGAACGCACCGGCGGTCGGGCGGCGATCATGGCCTGCTCCGGACCCGCCCCCCTGGGCGGCCCCGGTGAACTGCTGCTGATCTCCGAGGAACCCGTCGTCGGGCTCGGCGCCCGCTTCGCCGGGATCGACGGTCCGGACCCGGCCCCGTTGATGGAGGTGGACCGCTCCCCGCACGCCAAGGTGCACGCGGCGGGCCGCCCCACCCCGCTGTGGCGGCTGCGGGACACCCCGGGGGACCGGGCGGTCTTCGCCGGTGAGGCGCTGGGCCTGTGGCTGTGGGCGGTGGTCTGGCCCGAGGAGGCCGGGCTGATGATGTACGACGAGTTGGTGCTGACCGACCTGCGGGAGGCCGGCGCCGAGATCGATCTCATCCCCTGCGGCGCCCTCTCCCCCAAACTGCTCGGCTGACCCGGAATCCGGGGCGCGGACGGCGGTCACCGGGGCGCCTCGGTCGTGGTCCGCACGGTGAGGGCACCACCCGGGCCGTGCCGGCCGGGCCCCGCCCTCACCCGACCTCGCCCGCCCGTCGGTTCTCACGGGTTTTCCCGTCGGTTCCGCCGACGCCGCCGCACGGGCGGAGCCGGACCCCGCCACGGCGGTACCGGGCCGACGTTAGGGTGGCGGTGTCCCGTCCGTCGTCCGTTGGGGGAGCCGCCGCCGTGCGCATCGACCTGCACACCCATTCCACGGCCTCCGACGGCACCGACAGCCCGACCGACCTGATGCGCGGCGCCGCCGCGGCCGGGCTGGACGTGATCGCCCTCACCGACCACGACACCGTGGCCGGCCACGCCGAGGCCGTCGCCGCCCTGCCGGCGGGCCTGACCCTGGTGCCGGGATGCGAACTGTCCTGCCGGTACCGGGGCATCGGCCTGCACCTGCTGGCCTACCTCTTCGATCCCGGGGAGCCCGCGCTGGCCCGGGAACGGGAGCTGCTGCGGGACGACCGGATCCCCCGCGCCCGCGCCATCGTCGGCCGACTGGCCGAACTCGGCGCGCCGGTGGAGTGGGAGCGGGTGGTCGAGCTGGCCGGTCCCGGCGGCACGATCGGTCGACCGCACATCGCCACCGCCATGGTCGAGGCCGGGGTCGTGCCGGATGTCGCCTCCGCCTTCACCCCGGAGTGGATCGCCGACGGCGGCCGGGCCCACGTGGACAAGCACGAACTGGACGCCGTGACGGCGGTGCGCCTGGTGCGCGCCGCCGGTGGGGTGACGGTCTTCGCGCACCCGATGGCGGTCAAGCGCGGCAGGGTGCTGCCGGAGAGCGCCGTGGCGGAGCTGGCCGGGGCGGGGCTGGACGGCATCGAGGCCGATCACATGGACCACGACGCGGCGGCCCGGCGCCGGGTTCGCGAACTGGCCGCCGATCTGGGCCTGTTGGTCACCGGCTCCAGCGACTACCACGGCAGCCGCAAGACCTGCGTGCTCGGCGAGCACACCACCGATCCCGCCGTGTACGCGGAGATCGCGGCGAGGGCCTCGGGCGCCGCGCCGATCACGGGCTGACGGGGGCGGTCGCCACCGTGCCGCCCGGGAGTCGTTCGATGCCGGTGCCATCCGGTTGACCGTCGTTCGATACCGTTCGATGTCCTCTCCCGCGCGGCTCGGCGTCCCGCCCGGCCGGTCGGTTCGCCCCGGGGTCCGCGCCGGACCGGACGCGCACCTTGTCCACCCTCCGTTCCGCGGAGCCCCGAGACAGCACGGTCACCGCCATGCCCGACATCATCGACATCACCCTCTTCGGATCCGTCCTGGTCACCCTCTTCGTGATCATGGACCCGCCCGGCATCACGCCGATCTTCCTCGCCCTGACCTCCGGCCGCCCGGTGCGGGTGCAACGGCGGATGGCGTGGCAGGCCACCCTCGTGGCGCTGGCCGTCATCGTTCTCTTCGGCCTCGCCGGCCAGCACATCCTGAACTACCTGGGGGTCTCGGTCCCGGCCCTGATGATCGCGGGGGGCCTGCTGCTCCTGCTGGTGGCGCTGGACCTGCTCACGGGCAAGATGGAGGAGCCCCGGCAGACCAAGGAGGTCAACGTGGCCCTCGTGCCGCTGGGCATGCCCCTGCTGGCCGGGCCAGGCGCCATCGTCACGGTGATCCTCGCGGTCGAGCGCGCCGACGGGGTCGGGGAGCACACCGCCGTGTGGGCGGCGATCGCGCTGCTCCACCTGATCCTGTGGCTCACCATGCGGTACTCGCTGCTCATCGTCCGGCTCATCAAGGACGGCGGCGTGGTGTTGGTCACCCGGCTGTCGGGGATGCTGCTGTCGGCGATCGCGGTGCAGCAGATCGCCGGGGGCGTGATGGCCTTCGTCAACGGCGAGGGGTGAGCCGCGCCCAGAAGTCCACCAGAACGTCGGCCGTGGCGTGCGGGCGCTCCACGTTGGGGGAGTGCTCGGCACCGGGGATCACCGAACGGTGGGCCCGCAGGCGCGCCGCCATCTCGTCCATCCACGCCACCGGCCACGCCCCGTCGCGCTGACCGGAGACCACGTGCACCGGCAGGCCGGTGGCGGCGAGCTCCGCCACCCGGTCGGGCTCGCGCAGCAGCAGCCGTCCGGTCGCCCGCAGCTGACCGGGACTGCTCGACATCCAGCGGCGGAACATGAACGTCCCGACCTCGGTCTCCTCGGGGCGGGGATGCCACAGCCGCCACATCCCGCGCTGTCCGAGCGCCGGGATCCCGGCCCGCAGCACCCGTACCTTCCAGCGGGAGGAGGGCCCGAGCCGGCCCGGTCCCGAACTGAGCAGGGTCAGCGAGGTGAAGGGGTCGGGGCCGCGCAGCACGGCGGCCCGCGCGATCAAGCCGCCCATCGAGTGCCCGAGCAGGTGGACGGGGCCGCTGTCGGCCAGCGCCCGCGCCTGGGCCCGGACGTCCTCGGCGAGGGTGCCCAGCGGGTAGTGACGGGGGTGGGCG
>NZ_VKHT01000476.1 GCF_014141535.1 Streptomyces alkaliphilus
GGCTTGGATGGTCATGGATGACTCCTGTGGGGGGAGTACGGATCGGGGACATCGGGACCGGGGCGCCCCGCCGGCCCGGCGGCACCCGTTCAGCAGTCGTCCGGGCCGCCCGGTTGGTTCCCCCGAACTCCACCGATGAGTGTGATCTGGCTCATACCGAATGGCGGGGGTGGTCCTCCCGGCCGATTTCTTGTCACCGGTCGCACAAATCCGTGCCCCACCGTTCTCCGTGCCCCGGCGCGCTGTCACCATGAGCCCCATGTCCACCGGTCCGGCTCTCCGTCTCGCACGCGCCGTGTTCTTCGCGGCCGTGTGCACGGTGACGACCGCCGGCGGACACGTCCTGATGTCGGGGCACGGCGTCGCCCCCGGGCCGCTGCTCGCCGTCCTGGTCGGCCTCGCGCTGTGCGCGCTGCCGGCGACCGGGCGGGAACTCGCCGGCCGGGTGATCATCGCCGCGACCGTCGCCGCGCAGTTCGCGTCGCACACGCTGTTCACCCTGCTGCCCGCCGGCCCGCACCCGACCGGGGCCGTCCACGGGAGCGCGGCCGGGACCGCCGCGCACCACACCGGACACCCCGGGTTCACCGGACACGCCGGGCACGCGGTCGGCGAGGCCGGGGGCACGGCCCTCGGCCACGGTTGGACCCCCGGCATGGTCACCGCACACGCGGTGGCCGCCCTGTTCTGCGCGCTGTGGCTGTGGCGTGGTGAGGCCGCCCTGTTCGGCGCGGTGCGCGCCGGAGCGGCGCTGCTGGCCGAACCCCTGCGTCTGGTCGCGCGCGCCCGCGTCCACGGGAACGCCCCGGCACGGTGTTCCCGCACGGCCGTCGCGACGGACGGCGGGTTCACCCCCGTGCGCGCCGTCCTGCTGCGCCACGCCCTCTCCCGACGGGGCCCCCCTTCGCCCGCGGTGTGCTGAACCACCGCCCGTGCGCGCCGCGCGCCGGGCGAGGACCCGCTCGGCCGCGCCGACCGGGGACACCGACCACCGGCCCCCGCGCCACGGCCCGTCCGCCGTTTCCCGATCCGGCCGCGCCCCTCCC
This sequence comes from Streptomyces alkaliphilus, assembly GCF_014141535.1. Classification (GTDB taxonomy): domain Bacteria; phylum Actinomycetota; class Actinomycetes; order Streptomycetales; family Streptomycetaceae; genus Streptomyces; species Streptomyces alkaliphilus. Next base: position 1,047 of record NZ_VKHT01000476.1, read on the forward strand.
GGCACCGGCCCGACCGAACGGCACCGCGCACGGGGGTCGACGACCGCGAAGGATCCGCCGTGACATCCACGACCACCCCCGCGCCGACGACGCCCCGGACGCGGGTCGAGCACCGGCCGGCCCCGAACCTCCTTCCCCGGCCGCTTCCGTTCCCCGGACGGCCGGACGGCGGAGGCGGTTCGCCGGTCCCGCCCCCGGCGGGCCGGGGGTTCCCCGCGGCACCGGGCGCAGCGCCCGGGAGGGCCGACGAACAATCCTCCGGGGAGACGCCCCCGCGCCGGGACACCCGGGGCGAACGGGACTCCGCCGTCACCGCCCTCGCGCTGGCCGCCGGTCGGGGCGACCGGGAGGCCCTGGAGGCATTCGTCCGCGAGACCCGGAAGGACGTGTGGCGCTTCACCGCCCACCTCTCCGGCGACCTCGGGGCCGCCGACGACCTCACCCAGGAGACCTACCTGCGGGCACTGCGCGGCCTGGCCTCCTACGAGGGGCGTTCCTGCGCCCGTTCCTGGCTGCTCTCCATCGCCCGCCGGGCGGTGGTGGACCGGTACCGCTCCGCCGCCCGCCGACCGGTCCTCGCGACGGCCGAGGACTGGCGGATGATCGCGGAACGGACCCAGCCGCGCGGGGTGCCGGGGTTCGACGAGGGCGTGGCGCTGCGGGAGTTGCTGGAGCTGCTGCCGGCCGAGCGGCAGGAGGCCTTCGTGCTCACCCGCGTGCTCGGCCTGCCCTACGCGGAGGCGGCCCGGGTGATCGGCTGCCCGATCGGCACCGTCCGCTCCCGGGTGGCCCGGGCCCGGGCCGACCTGATGGAGGCGCTGACGCCCGTGTCGTCCGGGGTGGCGGTCGCCGCCTGACCCCCGGCCGGGGCGGAGCCTCCCGTTCCGCCCCGGCCGGGGGCACCGCCGCCCCCGGGCGGGTGCCCGGGGGCGGTCGGCACGGTCGCGGGCCGGGCGGCGCGTCCGCTCAGGAGGCGTCGAGCAGCTTCAGCTCCGGGTGGGCGCTGCCACCCTCGATCGCGGTCGAGGAGAGGTGGGAGACCACCTTGTCGTCCGCGGGGTCCAGCGCGGGGTCCTCGTGCACCACCAGGTGCTCGTAGGTGGTCGAGCGCTGCGCGGGCACCCGGCCGGCGGCCCGGATCAGGTGCAGCAGTTCCAGCCGGTTGGAGCGGTGCCTGGCACCGGCCGAGGAGACCACGTTCTCCTCCAACATCACCGAGCCCAGGTCGTCGGCGCCGTAGTGCAGCGAGAGCTGACCGATCTCCTTGCCGGTGGTCAGCCAGGAGCCCTGGATGTGCGCGACGTTGTCCAGGAAGAGCCGCGCCACGGCGATCATCCGCAGGTACTCGAAGACCGTCGCCTGCGTGCGCCCGCGCAGTTTGTTGTTCTGCGGCTGGTAGGTGTACGGGATGAACGCCCGGAAGCCGCCGGTGCGGTCCTGGACGTCGCGGATCATCCGCAGGTGCTCGATCCGCTCGGCGTTGGTCTCGCCGGTGCCCATCAGCATGGTGGTGGTGGACTCCACACCCGACCGGTGGGCGATCTCCATGATCTCCAGCCACCGCTCGCCGGACTCCTTGAGCGGCGCGATGGCGGTACGGGGACGCTCCGGCAGCAGCTCGGCACCGGCCCCGGCGAAGGAGTCCAGACCGGCCTCCTTCAGCCGGCGGATCGCCTCCTCGGGACCGACCCCGGAGATCCGCGCCATGTGGTCCACCTCGGAGGCGCCCAGCGAGTGGATCACCAGCTGCGGGTACGCCTCCTTGATCGCGGAGAAGTGCCGCTCGTAGTACTCCACGCCGAAGTCGGGGTGGTGGCCGCCCTGGAACATGATCTGCGTGCCGCCGAGCCGGACGGTCTCCTCGCAGCGCCGCAGGATGTCCGACAGGTCCCGCACCCACACGTCCTCACTCTTGGGGGGCGCGTAGAAGGCGCAGAACTTGCAGGCGGTGACGCAGGCGTTGGTGTAGTTGATGTTCCGCTCGATGATGTACGTCGCGATGTGCTCGGTGCCCGCGTAGCGGCGACGGCGCACGGCGTCGGCGGCGGAGCCCAGCGCGTGCAGCGGCGCGTGCCGGTACAGCTCCAGCGCCTCCTCGGGGGAGATCCGGCCGCCCTCGGCGGCGCGGTCGAGGACCGGCTGGAGCTCGGGGCTGCGGGCCATGGAGCGCGTCCCTTCGGCGAGGTGGGGCACCGGCCGCCCCGGGGCCCGGCCCCGGTCCGCGACGCCCGGTGCCGGGGTCGGATCCAGCGTACGCGGTGGTCAGCGGAGCCGGACGACGCCCTCGTGGGAGGCGTCGGGGTGCAGGGCACGGAAGTCGGCGGCCCTTCCGTCCCCGTCCACCGCCTCGAGCACGGTCTCGAAGACGCCGGTGGCGCAGACGCCGGGCGAGCCGGAGTCCTTCTCGTCGAGCTCGGCCTCGAAGCGCAGCTCACCACCCTGCCCGTCGACGGAGACGAGGGTGAGCACGTCGGTGCAGGTGCTCGGACCGATCAGCGGGGTGTGCGTCATGCTCCCCACCCGCTCGCCGACGCCGCCGGCCTCCAGGACGATCTCCACCCGGCCGGAGGGGATGCCGCCGAGCATGGTGACCTCGCCCTCCCACGTGCCGATCCAGGCGGCGGGCAGCGCGTCCGCCCCGGGGGGCCCGTCCGGGTCGCCCTCCCCCTCCGGAGAGGCACCGGGGTCGGGGACGGGCCCGGGGTCGGTCCCGGTTCCGCCGGCCCCCTCCGCCGGTTCGGCGTCGGTGTCGGCGTCGGCGTCGGCGTCGGTGGACTCCGCCGGTTCCGTCGGCGTGCCCGGGCCGGCGGACGCGGCGGAGCCGTCGCCCCCGCCGGGACCGGTGGCCCCCTCCCCGTCGAGCAGC
>NZ_VKHT01000477.1 GCF_014141535.1 Streptomyces alkaliphilus
CCGCCGCCCCCGAACCCCGGGCTCCCGGGCCACCGGCCGTCCCGTGACCCCGCGAGCCGGCCGGCCCTCGTCGTCGCCGGACTGCTCGGCCTCGGTGTCCTGCTGGTCCTCGCCGTGGTGGACCCCTCGATCCCGGGGCGTTATCCGCCCTGTCCCGTGCGCGCCCTCTCCGGCCTGTGGTGTCCCGGGTGCGGAGGTCTGCGCGCCGGTCACGCCCTGACCCGGGGCGACCTTCCCGCGGCGTTGCGGGCCAATGCCCTGGTTCCCGTTCTCGCCCTCACGGTTCTTCTCGTCCCACCGCTGCGGACGATCCGCCGCCGGCTCCGGCCGCCGGAGGGCCGCGCCCGGGGCCGCACCCGCCCGGGGCGGGGCCCCGGCTCGCACCTCCGCCGTCCGGGAGCGACCATCCATCTCCTCGTCGGTGTGGTGGTGCTCCCGGTCCTCACGGTGTTCACCGTCCTGCGGAACCTGCCCGTCGGCGCGTTCCTCGCACCCTGAACGGTCTCCGGGGACGGGCCCCGGGCCGGATCCCTCCCGGCGTGCGTCCCGGCCGTCCGATGGGTGGACCGGCCCGGGGCGGATGCGGTCCCGGACCCCGTCGGCCGATACCATCGGCCTGTCCGATCGTGCGCGTGGACGGAACCGACGTCCGCCGTCGGCCGGGGCGCACGCCCGCGCGACGCGCCGCGCGCGGTCCCGTTCCCCGGGGCCGGCGGCGGGACGCCGCGACAGGAACCGCTACAGAAAGGAGCCACTCGGGTGAGTGTGCTCGACGAGATCATCGACGGGGTCCGGGCCGACCTCGCCGAGCGTCAGGAGCGGGTCGGGCTCGACGAGCTGAAGGAGGCCGCCGAGCGTGCCCCCGCCCCCCTCGACGGGGTGGCCGCCCTGCGCGGTGACGGGGTGCGTGTGATCTGCGAGGTCAAGCGGTCCAGCCCGTCCAAGGGAGCCCTCGCGGCCATCGCCGACCCGGCCGGACTGGCCGCCGACTACGAGGCGGGCGGCGCGGCCGCCATCTCGGTTCTCACCGAGCGGCGTCGCTTCGGCGGATCGCTGGCCGACCTCGACGCGGTGCGCGCCCGGGTGGACGTCCCCGTCCTGCGCAAGGACTTCATCGTCACCGCCTACCAGCTCTGGGAGGCCCGGGCGCACGGCGCCGACCTCGCCCTGCTGATCGTCGCCGCCCTCGAGCAGCCCGCGCTGGTCTCCCTGGTGGAGCGGGCCGAGTCCATCGGGCTGACCCCGCTGGTCGAGGTGCACGACGAGGAGGAGGTCGAGCGGGCCCTGGACGCCGGGGCACGGGTGATCGGGGTCAACGCACGGGACCTGCGCACCCTCGAGGTGGACCGCTCCACCTTCTCCCGCCTGGCCCCCGAGTTGCCCGCCGACGTGGTGAAGATCGCCGAGTCGGGCGTGCGCGGGCCGCACGACCTGATCGCCTACGCCCACGACGGCGCCGACGCCGTGCTCGTCGGGGAGTCCCTGGTCACCGGCCGCGACCCGCGCGCCGCGGTCGCCGACCTGGTGGCCGCCGGCGCCCACCCCGCCCTGCGACAGGAGCGCTGATCGACGTGGTCCGTCACGCCCGCCTGCTCCCCGGTTGCCGCCCGCGCGGCTGCCGGGCGCCGGCGCGTCGCGTGCTGGGCCGCCGCGTGCGCTACCACATCGGGTGCGAGCCCGGTCAGATCAACGGACGCCGATGGCCCGGGCCGACCGCCCCGCCGTCGGCCCCGTACCGGAGCGTTTCCCCGCTCCCCTGACGCAGCCTCCCGACCCCGGGTGGGTGCGGCGCGGAGCCGGTCGACGGCGGGGCGCGCCGTTCCGCCGCGCCCGCGCCCGCCCCGACCGGGGCCGGCGGGGTGGTTCCGGCGGGTCGGCGAACCGACACCCCACCGATACCGGTTCGGACCACCGCACCTTTCCGGAAGGCTCACGCCATGACCGATGGTTTCTTCCAACCCGACCCCGAGGGTCGGTTCCCCGGCGCCGACGGATACTTCGGCGCGTTCGGCGGCATGTTCATCCCCGAGGCCCTGCGGGCCGCGGTGGAGGAGGTCGCCGTCGAGTACGAGAAGGCGAAGGCGGATCCCGCCTTCGCCGCCGAGCTGAACGACCTGTTGGTCAACTACACCGGGCGTCCCAGCGCCCTGACCGAGGTACCGCGCTTCGCGGAGCACGCCGGCGGCGCCCGGGTGTTCCTCAAGCGCGAGGACCTCAACCACACCGGTTCGCACAAGATCAACAACGTGCTCGGTCAGGCACTGCTCACCCGCCGGATGGGCAAGACCCGGGTGATCGCCGAGACCGGCGCCGGACAGCACGGCGTGGCCACCGCCACCGCCTGCGCGCTGTTCGGCCTGGAGTGCGTGATCTACATGGGCGAGATCGACACCGAGCGGCAGGCGCTCAACGTCGCACGGATGCGGATGCTCGGCGCCCGGGTGGTGCCGGTGGCCTCCGGCAGCCGCACCCTGAAGGACGCGATCAACGAGGCATTCCGGGACTGGGTGGCCAACGTCGACCGCACCCACTACCTCTTCGGCACCGTCGCCGGCCCCCACCCCTTCCCGGTGATGGTCCGCGACTTCCACCGGGTGATCGGCGTCGAGGCCCGCCGCCAGATCCTGGAGCGGATCGGACGCCTGCCCGACGCCGTGGCGGCCTGCGTGGGCGGCGGGTCCAACGCCATCGGCCTGTTCCACGCCTTCCTTCCCGACACCGGGGTCCGCCTGGTGGGCCTGGAGGCCGCCGGGCACGGGGTGGCCTCCGGTAGGCACGCCGCCACGCTCACGGCCGGCGAACCGGGCATCCTGCACGGCTCGCGCTCCTACGTCCTGCAGGACGACGAGGGGCAGATCACCGAGCCGCACTCGATCTCGGCGGGGTTGGACTACCCCGGTATCGGCCCGGAGCACGCCTGGTTGAAGGACACCGGGCGGGGCGAGTACCGGCCGGTGACCGACGCCGAGGCGATGGAGGCGCTGCGACTGCTCTCCCGCACCGAGGGGATCATCCCCGCCATCGAGAGCGCGCACGCCCTGGCCGGTGCGCTGGAGGTGGGCCGGGAGCTGGGGCCGGAGGGCGTGGTGCTGGTCAACCTCTCCGGGCGCGGCGACAAGGACATGGACACCGCCGCCCGCTGGTTCGGCCTGTACGGGGACACGGCCGACGCCGTCGGGCGCCCCGAGGACCTCGCCGCCGACACCTCCACCGACCCCGCGGACCCGGCCGCCCCGGCGACCGACTCCGAACGCGCCTTCGAGGAGGGCACCGCATGAGCACCGTCGAGACCCCCGGCGCCGCCGGAGCCACGGGAACCACCGGCACCGCCGAGCTGCTCTCGTCCGTCCTCGCCCGCGCGGCGGAGGAGGACCGCGCCGCCCTGATCGGTTACTTCCCGGCCGGATTCCCCACCGTCGAGGACGGCATCCGGGCCGCCGTGGCCATGGCCGAGGGCGGATGCGACGTGCTGGAGGTCGGCCTGCCGCACAGCGATCCGGTCCTGGACGGCCCCGTCATCCAGACCGCCGACGACATCGCCCTGCGCGGCGGCCTGCGCATCGCGGACGTGCTGCGCACCATCCGGGAGGTCCACGCCGCCACCGGGGTCCCGGTGCTGTGCATGACCTACTGGAACCCGGTGGACCGGTACGGGCCCGAGCGGTTCGCCGCCGAGCTGGCCGCGGCCGGCGGTGCCGGGTGCATCCTGCCGGATCTGCCGGTGGAGGAGTCCGAGGCATGGCGCAAGGCCGCGGCCCGACACGGGCTGGCGACGGTCTTCGTGGTCGCGCCCAGCAGTCGGGACGCCCGACTGGCCACGATCACCGCGGCCGGCAGCGGCTTCGTCTACGCCGCATCCCTGATGGGGGTCACCGGCACCCGGGAGTCGGTGGGGGCCGAGG
>NZ_VKHT01000478.1 GCF_014141535.1 Streptomyces alkaliphilus
TCGCCTGCGCGGTCACCGACTTCCCCGACCCCGACTCCCCCAGCACCGCCAGCGTCTCCCCGGCGTGCACGGAGTAGCTCACGCCGTTGACGGCCCGGGCGGCCCCCTCCCGGGTGCGGAACTCCACCGCCAGGTCACGGACCTCCAGCAGCGGCTCACCCCCACCGGTGCCGACCGCTCCGACGTCGACCGCGTCGGTCGCACCCGCGTCGTGTGACATCCCCGTCCCTCCTCAGCGCAGCTTGGGGTCGAGGGCGTCGCGCACCGCGTCGCCCATCATGATGAAGGCCAGAACCGTCAGACTCAGCGCCGCCGCGGGGTAGAGCAGGATGTGGGGGGCGTTGCGGAACTGCATGCCGTCCGAGGCCGCCGAGATGTCCACCCCCCAGGAGACCGTGGGTGGTTGGAGCCCCACCCCGAGGAAGCTGAGGGTGGCCTCCAGCGCGATGAAGGTGCCGAGCATGATCGTGGACATCACGATCACCGGCGCCACCGCGTTGGGCAGGATGTGCCGCAGCAGCATCCGCGCGTTGCCCGCCCCCAGGGCCCGGGCCGCCTGCACGTAGTCGTGCTGTTTCGCGGTGATCACCGCGCCCCGCGCGATGCGGGCGATCTGCGGCCAGCCGAGCGCGGCGATCACCAGCACCACCGGCCAGATCCCGGACAGGGTGATCATGCTCAGGAAGACGATCGCGCCCAGGATCAGCGGAACGGCGAAGAAGATGTCGGTGGTGCGGGAGAGCAGGGAGTCCCAGATTCCGCCGTAGAAACCGGCGAGCCCGCCGACGACGGCGCCGATCAGTGCCACGCCGAGAGTGGCGCAGACCCCGACCGCGATCGAGGCGCGCGCCCCGTACACGGTGCGGGTGTACACATCGCAGCCCTGGGCGTCGAACCCGAACCAGTGACCGGGGGCGGGGCCGTCCAGGGAGCGGCTCAGCTCACAGAAGAGGGGGTCCCGGGTCGCGATCAGCGAGGGGTGGATCGCGATGACCACCAGGAAGAGGATGAGCAGTCCGGAGACGATGAAGATCGGGTTGCGCCGCAGGTCGTGCCAGGCGTCGGAACCCAGGCCGCGGGCGGTTTCGGGGGTGGTCGAGGCCGTCAGGGCCTCGGCGGCGGCCTCCTCCCGGTCGGCGAGGGGCCCCGGGGTGTCGCGCTGCTCAGGCATAGCGGATCCTCGGGTCGAGCACGGCGTACAGCAGGTCGACGAGCAGGTTGGCCAGCAGGAAGATCACCACCAGAACGGTCACGAAGCCGACGACGGTGGGCGAGTTCTGCCGCAGGATGCCCTGGTAGAGCTGGTAGCCGACGCCCTGGATGTTGAAGATGCGCTCGGTGACGATCGCGCCGGCCATCAGGGTGCCGATGTCGGCGCCGAGATAGGTGACCACCGGGATGAGCGAGTTGCGCAGCAGGTGGTGGGTGGTGATCCGGCGGCGCGGCAGCCCCTTGGCGACGGCGGTGCGGATGTAGTCGGCACGTCGGTTCTCGGCGACCGAGGTGCGGGTCAACCGGGTGACGTACGCCAGCGAGACCAGGGCGAGGATCAGGCCGGGGACGATGAGTTCCCCCATGCCGGGACTCGGCCCGACGGCCGGGTCGATCCAGGCCAGTTCCACACCGAGGAAGAACTGGAGCGTGGTGCCGAGCACGAAGGTGGGGATGGCGATGACCACCAGGGTCAGCAGCAGGACGGTGCTGTCCACCCCGCCGCCCCGACGCAGGCCGGAGATCACGCCCAGGGTGATGCCCAGCACGATCTCGAAGGCGAGGGCGACCAGCATCAGCCGGAAGCTGATCGGGAAGGACCGGGCCATCAGCTCGATGACGGGTTGACCGTTGAAGGCGGTGCCGAAGTCGCCGGTGAGGATCTGCCCCAGGTAGAGCAGGTACTGCCGCCACACGGGCTGGTCGAGGTTGAACTCGGCGCGCAGGCGGGCGGCGGTGGCCGGGTCGGGGGCCCGGTCCCCGAAGAGCCCGACGACGGGGTCGCCGAGGGCGTAGACCATCAGGAAGATCAGGAAGGTGGCGCCGATGAACACCGGGATCATCTGGAGCAGGCGCCGGGCGACGTAACGTCCCACGGACTCTCCTCGGGGACGGGGGAACGGGACGGCCGGGGATCGGGGGCCATCCGCCCGGCCCCGGCCCGTCCCCGGTCAGTTGACGGTGATCTCGGTGTAGACGGGGACCGAGAAGGGGTCGAGGGTGACGTTGTCCACCCGCTCCGAGTAGCCGGCGATGCCGTTCTGGTACCACAGCGGGATCGCGGGCAGGTCCCGGACCAGCAGTTCCTCGGCCTCGCGGAACAGGTCGACGGCCTCCCCCTCGTCGTCCGCGCGGTTGGCCCGGTCGACCAGCTCGTCGAATTCCGGGTTGTCGTAGCCGCTGTCGTTGGAGGAGCCGGTGGAGTAGAAGATGGGCTGCAGGAAGTTCTGGATCAGTGGATAGTCCATCTGCCAACCGGTGCGGAACAGGCCGGTCATCTCCCGGCCGGTGATCCGGTTGCGGTAGTCGGCGAAGGTCGGCACCGGGGTGACGGTGCAGGCCCCGGTGTCGCCGAGGGCGTTGTTGATGCTGTTGCAGGCGGCGTCCATCCACTGCCGGTGGGACCCGGTGTCCACGTTGGAGCTGAGGGTGACGGTGCCACCGGGCAGACCCCCCGCCTCCTCGATCAGTTCGCGGGCGCGCTCGGGGTCGTACTCGCAGACCTCGCCGCACAGACCCTCGTCGTAGCCGCCCTCCTCCCCGATGACGGGCGAGGTGAAGTCGGTGGCGGGGGTGCGGGTGTCCTGGAAGATCCGCTCGGTGATCTCCTCGCGGTTGATCGCCATCGACAGCCCGCGGCGGATCGTCGCGGCGTCCTCCCCCTGCCACGCCTCGTCGTAGAGGGGGAAGGAGACGGTCTGGATGATGCCCGCCGGCTCGTTGATGTACCGACCGTCGAGATCCTGCTCGGCGTTGCGCAGCTGGGCGGCGGGGATGTCGTCGATGACGTCGAGGTTCCCGGCCTGGAGATCGGTGTAGGCGGTGGAGTTGTCGGTGTAGACGACGAGTTCCACCCCGTCGTTGCGCGCCCCGTCGTCCCCGGCGTACTCCTCGAACGGGACCAGGGTCATGCCCTGGCCGGGGTTGTAGGTGTCGATCCGGTAGGGACCGTTGCCGATCGGTTGCCGCAGCCATGCCTCGCGATCGTCGAAGAACGCCTCGGGCAGGGGTGCGTAGGCGGAGTAGCCGAGTGTCTCGGGCCACAGGGAGAACGGCTCGTTGAGCGTGACGGTGAAGGTGTACTCGTCGATCACCTCCAGGCCGCTCATGGTCTCGGCGGTCGGCTCCGCGCCCTCATCGGTGGGGTGGACGTCCTCGTAGCCCCGGATGAACTCGAAGAAGTAGCTGCCGATCTGCGCGTTCTCGATGTTGGCGCCGTAGTTCCACGCGTCCACGAAGGAGTTGGCGGTGACGGGGGTGCCGTCGTGGAAGGTCCAGTCGTCGTGCAGGGTGATGGTGAAGGTCTGCTGGTCCTCGGTCTCGATGGACTCGGCGACGGCGTCCTCGGCCTCGGCGGTCTCCGGGTTGTAGCGCTTCAGGCCGCGGAAGGTCATGTCCAGGACCTTGCCGCCCTGGACCTCGTTGGTGTTGGCGGGTTCGAGTTCGTTCTGCGGTTCCCCCCAGGAGGCGCGGACGAGTCCACCGCCGTTCCCTCCGGTGGCGTCCCCCCCGTCGTCACCCCCGCCGCACGCCGCGAGGGCCAGTGCGAGGGCCGTCACCCCGATCAGGGTCCGGTGCGGCCGACCTGCTGAGCGCATGGGGTGCCTCCTGGATTACCGATGATCACATTCGGTGCCCATGAGAACGCCCGGCGGGCCGGCCGGGGGTGAGGAGAGCGGGCGGGCC
>NZ_VKHT01000479.1 GCF_014141535.1 Streptomyces alkaliphilus
CCGGCACACCGCCGGACCCTCGGCGCCCCGGTCCCCGGGGCCCGTGTCCGGGAGCACGGAACACGCGCCCCGCCCGGGGCGTTCCCCTCCACGATCTCCCACCCCACCGGGGCCGCGGACGTGGTCACGGCCCCCGTCGAAAGGAGCGACGTTGTCCGTCAGATCGTCGGACCCGCCTGATCATCACAGTCCCCGACCACCCCGTTCCCACAGGACGACCCGCGGCACGCGACGGGGTGGTGTCCGATGAGTGCCGCGACGGGTCTGGCGGCCGTCCTGCTGCTGATCCTGGCCAACGGCTGGTTCGTCGCCCAGGAATTCGCCTACGTCGCCGCCGACCGTCTCACCCTCGCCCGGGAGGCCCGGGCCGGTGACAAACGGGCCGCGCGCGCGGTGCGCGTGCAACAACGCCTGTCCTTCATGCTCTCCGGCGCGCAGCTGGGCATCACCGTCACCGGCCTGGTGGTCGGTTTCCTGGCGGAGCCCGCCGTGGCGGAGCTGATCTCCCCGCTGCTGACCGCCGCCGGTGTGCCGCAGGCCGCCTCCCTGGGCGTCTCCATCGCCCTGGCCTTCGTGCTCGCCACCCTGATCCAGATGGTGATCGGCGAGCTGGGGCCCAAGAACCTGGCGCTGGCGGTGCCCGAGCGGCTCGCCAAGGGCATGGCCGCCCCGACCCTGGTGTACCTGCGGATCGCCGGGCCGGTGATCCACGTCTTCGACGCGGCGGCGAACCGACTGCTGCGGCTGGTGGGCATCGAACCCGCCGCCGAACTGCACCAGGGCGCCACCGCCGAGGAGCTGGGCCGGTTGATCACCGAGTCCACCGAGCACGGCCGGCTGACCCCGGCCACCGCCGAGTTGCTCGACCACGCGTTGGAGTTCTCGGACCGGACGCTGGTGGAGGTGATGGTGCCGCGCGTGGACGTGGACCTGGTGCGCGCCGACACCCCGGCCGCCGAGGTGATCGAGTTGATCGGCCGCCGGGGCCACACCCACTACCCGGTGGTCTCGGACCGGGTGGACGACGTGCGCGGCGTGATCGGAGTGCGCGAGCTGATGCGGCTGCCCGGCGACCGACTGGAGACGGCCACGGCCGGTTCGCTGGCACGTCCCGCGCTGCTGTTGCCGGACTCCCTGCCGCTCCCCGCGGCCGTGGAACAGATGCACCTCGCCCGATCGGAGTTCGCCGTGGCGATCGACGAGTACGGCGGCCTGGCGGGCATCGTGACCCTGGAGGACATCGCCGAGGAGTTGGTGGGCGAGATCGCCGACGAGAGTGACCGGGTGGTCGCGGTCGCCGTCGCGGACGGCGCCGGCGGCTGGCTGGTGGACGCCGGTCGGCGGGTGGACGAGGTGGCGGACGTGATCGGGATGCCGCTGCCGGAGGACGACAGCTTCGAGACGGTGGCCGGTCTGATCGTGGACCGTCTGGGTCGCTTCCCGGGCGTCGGCGACCGGCTGACCCTGGAACTGGCGGACCCGAAGCGGACCACCGTCGAGGTGGAGGTGCTGGAGCTGGACCGGCACGTGCCGGAGCGGATCCGGATCGGCCCGCCCGCGGGCCGCTCCGGCGCCCCCGGGAACAATGGGGCCGGGCGCTCGGCGGACGACGCCGGGGCGGGTGCGGGCGGACACGCCGCCGGCACCCGGGACGCCGACGACCGGGCCGACCGCCGTGCGAACGGGCGCCGGTCCGCACGCCCGTCCGGCGGGGTGCCGGCCCCGGGCCCCGACCGCACCGCGGGTGAGGGTGTCGGCGACACCCGGAGGGAGCGTGCGTCGTGGATCCGTTGACCGCGGCTCTGCTGACCGTCCTGCTGCTGCTGGCCAGCGGCCTGTTCGTGGCTGCCGAGTTCGCGCTGGTCGCGGCCCGGCACCACCGCATGGAGCAGGCGGTGGCCGAGGGCAGGCGGGGCGCCCGCTCGGCACTGACCGGGATGCGGGAGCTGTCGTTGATGCTGGCGGGCTCCCAGTTGGGCATCACCGCCTGCACCCTGCTGCTGGGCTACATCTCCAAACCCGCCGTCTCCGACGCCGTGGAGCCCCTGCTGCTGGCTGTGGGGCTGCCGGCCTCGCTGTCGTACGGGATCGCCTTCGTCATCGCGATGGCGGTGGTGGTGTTCCTGCACATGGTGGTCGGCGAGATGGCACCGAAGTCGTGGGCGATCTCCCACCCGGAGCGCTCGGCGATGCTGATGGCGCCGCCGTTCATGGCGATGGTTCGGGTGGTGCGCCCGCTGCTGTGGGTGCTGAACAAGATCAGCAACGGGCTGGTGCGGCTGTGCCGGGTCACCCCGGTCGAGGAGTTGTCCTCGGTGCACAGCCGGGAGCAGTTGACGCATCTGGTGGCGGAGTCCACCCGGATGGGACTGCTGACCGAGAGCGAGTCGGGTCTGTTGACCCGATCGCTCACCGAGCCGCAGACCCCGGTGGGGTCGCTGAACGTGGTGCCGGCGGCGGAGATCGTCTCGGTGCGACCGGGCGCCGACCTCGAGGAGGTGCTGGCGACGGCGACGGAGAGCGACCACACCCGCCTCCTGGTACGGGACGGCGACCGGGTCCTGGGGTCTGTGCACGCCCGGGACGCCATGGTCGCCCGGGCCCGCGGGCGCTCGGTGACGGCGGCGGCGCTGGCCCGGCCGGTGCCGAGGCTGCGCGCGGAGGACACCGTCGCGCAGGCCGTGGAACAGCTGCGGCAGCACCGGGCGTCCCTGGCGGTGGTGCACACGGCCGAGGACGGCCGACTGATCGGCCTGATCAGCCTGGACGACCTGCTGGGCCGGTTGCTCGCCGCGCGGCGCCCGGCGGGCGCCACGGTGGCCGGGGGCCCGACGGGGCCCGACGGGGTCTGATCCCACGGGCACCGGCCGGCGGCGTGCGCGCCGTCGGCCGGTGCCCGTGACGCGGACGAGGAGGGGCAAACGCCATGGCGTTTGCCCCTCCGTTCGTCGGCTCGACCGGTACCACCGATCCGGAGCGGAACGGGTCGTTCCCCGGGTAGCGGCCCCTCAGTACGCGCGGTCGGTGCGGGCCCGGCCCGCGCCGTCCACCAGCAGGATCTCGCAGCCGGCGGCCGCCGCCCGGCGCCGGGCGCCGGGGGTGAGGGTGCACACCTCACCGGCGCGCAGGCTCAGCCGGGTGCCGTCCGCCTCCTCGATCTCCATCTCGCCCTCCAGGACGAGGCACAGCTCGGGGGTGCTCGTGCCGAACGGCGCGGGGCCGGTGCCGAACGGCGCGGTGCCGCCGAGAGGCCCGCCGCCGAGAGGCCCGCCGGAGGGTTCGGCGGGTGGTGCGGAAGGGGCGGTCGGCGGTGCCTCGGTGCCGAGGGGCGACGGGGCGACCGGCGACACGACGTCCGGGGAGTCCGCGAGCACCGGCTCGGCGGCCGGCGCGGAGGCGAACGGGGACCCGCCGCGTCCGGGTACGGGGGATCCGGGGTGGACGTCGGGCGTCGCCATGGAAACCTCCGGCAGGACTGAAACGGGTGACGGGGGCGACACGAACGCGTCGGTCACCCAACCGTCCCCCGAACTCTGCCAGAACGCGGAGCGTCGCGCAGCCTCGGGCCCGGCCTCCGGTGGGTGCCGCACCGCCCGGGCCGCCGATCCCCGCTGTTCGGGGGCGGTTGGGCGGATTCGGGAATCCGGTGCGCCGACACGCCCGCCGGCCGGTGGTCACCACCCGTGACAGCCGGGGCCGTTGGGGACGGAACCGAAAAAGGGGCCACAAAAGCACATCAGGGGCGGACATCGGGGGCGAATGCCGCACAGGGGATGGCCGCGTGCGAGCGGGATTGACGGGACCGCGTCACGTTAATACGTTTCAGTCCTCTGGGAGCGCCACCCCGCGACACCGCCGCACCTCTTCACACGCCACACCCCCACACCCCCACACCCC
>NZ_VKHT01000048.1 GCF_014141535.1 Streptomyces alkaliphilus
GACACGAACCCCGAACCCGTCCCCGCTCCCGTCCCCGCCGCCTCGGCCGATGAACGCCGACTGCGCGAGGCGGTGGAGCTGGCCCGTCGGTGTCCGCCGTCGACCACCGCCTTCTCGGTCGGCGCGGTCATCACGGGGGAGGACGGCGAGGTCCTGGCCACCGGCTGGTCCAGGGAGGCCGATCCGCGTGCGCACGCCGAGGAGGCCGCCCTCGCCAAGCTGTCGCCGGTGGACGAGCGGCTGACCCGGGCCACCCTGTACAGCTCGCTGGAGCCGTGCAGCCGGCGGGCGTCCCGCCCGTTGTCCTGCACCCGACTGATCCTCGCCGCCCGCGTTCCCCGGGTGGTCTTCGCCTGGCGCGAGCCGTCGCTCTTCGTGGACTGCGAGGGTGCCGAGATCCTGCGCGGGGCCGGCGTCGAGGTGATCGAGATGCCGCACCTCGCCCCTCTGGCCCGGGCCGCCAACGCCCATCTCCTCGGCGGGTGACCGGCCGGGGCACGGGGCGCCGAGGGGAACCGATGTTCGAAGGGTGGTCAAGGACTGATTTCGGTCGTTTCCGAGCCGGTCCCCGCTTCACCCGTTCGGGCGGACGGTGGGTGCGCGGCCGGCCGGAAGGGGTCGCGTAGCCCTCTTCCCGCCCTGTGTCGTGACGCGTGTGAGTGACTGTGGGTGACTACATCAGCTCATATTCACGGTGAGGTGCCGGCCGGTAACGGCGCTTGTCGTCACCCGCCGTGAGGGGCACGATGATCCGCGTCCAAGCAAGATCACCGGGGAGTTTCGGCCCTGTCCCGCCGGGGCTCCCCGTCCCGCCACGCCACCGTGCTCCGAGGAGAGGTAGGTCCATGGCGAAGAAGTCCCCGATGTTCACGGCGATCGCGGCGGCGGTGTTCGGTGCGGTCGTGACGCTCGGAGCCGTTCCGGCGGCGCAGGCGGCCGGCTCCAGCGCCCGACTCAACAACTGCTGGTCCACCTGGGGCAGCACCGGGACGGCCGCCCACTGCGTCAACACCTCGGTGACCGGTGACTACCGGAACGAGGCCCACTGCGGGGGGATCGACTACAACCGGGCCTCCGGGTGGTACCGGATCGCCAAGGGCTCCACGGTCGATCCCTGGGGCAGGTTGGAGTGCGCCTGGTCGATCAGGTCCTCCGACCTCGCGTTCCGGTACTGATCCGGCCGGTGGTGCTCCCGCCGGTGGGGGACCGGGCGGTGTGACGTTGTTTCAGGGGTTTCCGGGCCGTGCGCTCCCTCGGGAGCGCCCGGCCCTTTCTCGGCAGAGGTGGGGTTGTGCGATCGGTCGTCCGGGTCTCGGGCCTGGTGCAGGGGTACGGCAGGGATCCGGTGATCGCCGGGCTGGACCTGGAGTTGGGGCCGGGCGTCACCGGCCTCCTGGGGCCCAACGGCGCGGGGAAGAGCACGCTCCTGCGCACGCTGGCCACGGTGACCCCTCCCCTGGAGGGGGAGGTGCACGTGCTCGGCGAGCACGTGCGATCCGAGCGGACGGCGCGGGCCGCGCGCCGGGAGATCGGCTACCTGCCGCAGGACTTCGGCTACTTCGGAAGCCACTCCGTCCACGACTTCGTGCGGTACTGCGCCTGGCTGCGGGAGGTGCCCTCGGCGCGGATCGCGGAGGCGACGGCCGCGGCCCTGCGGCGGGTCGGTCTCGCCGAGCGGTCCGGGGCGCGGATGAAGACGCTCTCCGGCGGGATGATCCGCCGGGCGGGGATCGCCGCCGCGGTGGTCGGCTCCCCGGCCCTGGTGCTGCTGGACGAGCCCACCGTCGGCCTGGACCCGGCCCAACGGCTGGAGTTCCGCGAGCTGGTGCGCTCCCTCGACGGGTCGGCCGTCGTGCTCAGCACCCATCTCGTGGAGGACGTGGCCGCCGTCTGCGAGCGGGTGCTCGTCCTCGACGGCGGAAGCGTCCGCTTCACGGGAACTCCCGCGGCACTGGCCGAGCGGGCCGTGCCGGGAGCTTCCGGCGACACCGAGCTGGAGCGCGGGTACATGGCCGTCCTCGGTGCGGCGACGCCGGTGACGGGAACGACGGGGGCGCCGGCGTGACGGGGCGGATCCTCCTCGCGGAGCTGCGTCACTCGTCCCTGCGGTGGGCCTGGCCCGTCCTGGTGGCGATCGACCTCTTCGCGCTCTTCGGTCGGTCCGATCACTGGATCGGCGTCTGGTCGGAAACCGGTGCGGCCGCGCAGGTGCCGGCCTTCTATCTGGGCCCGGCGATGGCGGCCCTGGCGGCGTGGACGGCGGCCCGGCGACGCCGGGAGAACGCCGGTGGATGGATGGACGCCGCCGCGCGCCCCGCCCCGCTGATGGAGTGCGTCCATCTCGGCACCACCCTCGCCCACGGGGTGACGGCCTACGGGGTCGGCGTGATCGCGGCCGTGGCGGTGACCCTCCCCGGCGGCGGTCCCCACTTCTTCTGGCCCGGGTACGTGCTGCTCGGTCTCGTCGTGATCGTGCTGTGCACCGGCGTGGGGCACGCCGTGGGCAGGGCCGGCACCTCGCTGGTGGCCGCGCCCCTGGGCACGGCGCTCGTCCTGTTCGTCCTCTTCTCCTTCTTCGGGTTCGTGCCGCAGGGCGCGGAGTGGGGGCTCGGCCTCATGGTCGTCTCCGGCTATCCCGACGTGGTCACGGCAGCCGGCCCGATGCTGGCCAGGAGTGCTCTGGCGCTCGCGGTGGTGCTCGTGGCCGTGGCGGTCGGGCGGGGGCTGCGCTCGACCCCGGGGCGGCCCGGTTGGCCCGGCGTCCCCGTCGCGGCACTCGCCGCCTGCGGATTCCTCGCGGTGTCGGTGGTGGGCTTCGCGACGGCGGGCCCGGTCCTCCAGCAGCGCGGCGTTCCCGACGAGCCGCTGTGCACCTCGCACGAACCCCGGGTGTGCCTGTGGCCGGAGAGCCGCAAGTACCTGGAGGAGGCCGAGCTGATGAGCCGGAGGGTGGCCGCCCTTCCCGCCGATCTCTTCACCTCGCCGGCCGCCTTTCACGAGACCGGCCTGCGGGGGGAGACCACGATGGGTTCGGGCTTCTACATCCGTGAGGGCGAGATGTGGGAGGTCGCCACCTCGCTGGCGATCAGGATCCAGGAGGTGTCCACCCCGCCCCACTGCGACGCGGTCACCTTCGACGAGGACGAGAAACGGTGGGCGGCGGACATGGAGCTGATCTCCTGGCTGACGGCGCGCATCGCGGGCGGGGGAAAGCCGCCGACCGTGAACGGCGGTCCGCCGGGGGTGGACGAGAAGGCCGTTCACTCGATCATCACCGAACCGGAGGAGGTCCAGGTGGCCTGGGCCGAGGAACGCCTCGCGACGATCCGGGACACCCGCTGTGTCTGACCTGCGGAGCCGCCTGCGGCTGTGTCACCCGACGGGCGTGGCCGTCGGCGCGGCGGGGATGCTCGCGGCCCTGGTGTGGCTGGGCGGGGTCGCCATGCCGGTGCCCGTGGCGACCGGTGGGGACTCGACGGTGCAGCTGCGGATGATCGTGGTGCTGGCGGGAGCGATCCTGGTCGCGGTGCCGATGCGCAGCCCCATGGTCGACTGGGAGGTCGGCGCCGGACCCCTGGCCCGCCGGGTGGAGTTGACGCTGTTGGCCGTCCTCGCGTCGGTCGGCGTGGTCCTGGTCGGGGTGTGCGAGGCGCTGGTCCGGTCGCCGGAGTCGGCGGCCTCGCTGCTGCGGGCCCAGGCGATCTGGCTGGGTCTGGCGGTGGTCTCCGCCCGGCTGCTCGGGGGGTGGTCACGGGCCTGGGTGCTGCCGTTGACGACGCTCTTCCCCCTCACCTACCTGGGCTGGGACGCGGCGGGGGAGGTGCGCTGGTGGAACTGGCTGTGGCAGCAGCACACGGCGACGGGCTGCTGGGCCCTGGCCGCCGTGGGTGTCGCCGGGGCGGTCCTCGCCCTGTGGGCCACCCCGTGGCGGACGCGCCGGCTGCGCGGTCGTCTCCGCCGGGGACGCGGGGCACCCCGGGCCGTGCCTGCCCGGCCGGGGAGCCGGACGAAGGCGCCCGCCGCCCGCTGAGCGACGAGGCGTCGGCGGTCGACGGGCGGCGGCACGGTCGGGTGTCCGGCCGTCTTTTCCGTCACTCTTTCGAGTGTGATTCGGTACGCTGATTCCTCATTCTCGGCAGCAGGAGAGGTGGTTTCCCCGGCGGGGTGGCGTGCGCGTCGCTCTCGCGTGCCACCCTTCTTTCCTGTTGGGGTGATATTCGTGAAGCCGAAAGGAGGCATGGTATGACGGACAGATTCGAGGAGGCTTTCCTGACCCGGTCGGAGACCGCTTCCCACCTTCAGATCCCGTGTTCGACCCTGAACAGTTGGCTCAGGGGGGAGGCAGCCGGAGCCCCCCTTGTACACGAGGTGGAGGCCGAGCGAGCCAAGCAGCCCACGATTCCCTTCGTGGGTGTCGCCGAGGCGTACGTACTCCGCTCGTTGCGGGATCTCGGCCTGAGGATGAGCGAGATCCGCGAGGCGGCCTCGGCGGTACGAGCCGCTTTCCACTCCCCGTACGGGTTGGTGTCCCGGCGCATCGCCACCGACGGGGTGGACATCTTCATCGAGCACGGCTTGGGGGACCTGCGGCGGGCTCGGGACGGGCAGGGCGCCATCCGGGAAGTGGTCGCGGATCACCTGCGATACCTCTCCTGGGAGGCGGGCGATGAGTTCCCCTCAGGGATCCGGCTTCGGCAGTATCCGGCGGAGGTGCCGGTGATCCTCGATCCGCGCTTCGGGCACGGGCGCCCGGTGATCGAGTCGAACCGGGTGCCCGTGACGGCCGTGGCCGACCTCTGGGAGGCGGGGGAGAGCGTCGAGGAGATCGCATACGAGTACGACATGACGCCGGAGCAGGTGGACCTGTTGTGCCGGGCCGTGGTGCGTCTTGCCGCCTGAGTTCTTCCTCGACCGCAATCTCGGGCGGCGAGTCTCGGAGGAGTTGAGGGCCCGGGGGTGGGTGGTCCATCGGATCGGTGATGTTTATGCGGACGATGGTCAGGATGTGCCGGATGAGGAGTGGATCTCTCTCGGTCTCCGGCGCGGATGGGTACCCCTCTCGAAAGACGGTCGTATCAGAGGAAGGGATCGTGAATGCGGTCCCCTGCGTGAACATGCCGGCATTCTCTTCTATCTCGACAATCAGCAGTTGCGGTCCACGGTGATAATCGATCGTTTTGATTCGTGTCGTCCCCTCATTCTTGAGGCGCTTGAGAAAGGTGGCCCGGCGGCGTACGCGGTGCGGGCGGATGGGATCGAGCAGACCTGGCCGTGAGATCCCGGTCGGCTCCGGTTGACCTTCGGGTTGGTCGAAGGGCCACGATCGGGGCCATGGACGGCCACACGGACCTGCTGGGGATCGGTGCCTTCGCCCGCCGCGTCGGGCTGACGCCGAGCGCCCTGCGCTTCTACGACGACTGCCGCGTGTTGCGCCCCGCGCACGTGGATCCCGTGAGCGGCTACCGGTACTACGCCCCCGGTCAGGAACGGCGCGGTCGGTCGCTGCGGACACTGCGCGAGGCGGGCGTCCCCTTGGCGGAGGCCGCGGTGGTGCCGGCCGGCTCCCGTGTGGAGGCGGTGGCCGTGCTGGAACGGCATCGCCGGCGGACTCGGGAGCGGACGCGCGTCGCGGAGGCGGCGCTCGATGAACTACTCGCCGCCGTGACGGGCACGGGGTCCGGGAGCGGTGGCGCCGGTGAGCGGGGGACGGAACCGGTCGGCCCCGACCGGCCCCCTCCCGACCCCGACGGAACCACGCGGGTGCGGCTGGACGGCCTCGAACCGGCCGGGGCGGTGCGGCAGGTGGTGCCGTCGGTCGAGCGGACCGGCGAGCACCCCGTGCTCGGCTGCGTCCTGATCGAGGTCGGTGGCGCGGGCGGCGTCGGAGGCGATCGGAACGATGAGGCCGGCGAGGTTCGGTTCGTCGCCACCGACCGGTACCGCCTGGCGGTGAGGTCCCTCGTTCACCGAGGGCTCTCCGGGCCCCGGCGGGCGGTCCCGGTGCCGGCGGATGCCCTGGTGGAACTGGCCGCCGGCGCGGTGCGGACCGACACCGTGGAGCTGGTGCTCCCCGCCTCCGATCGTGACGGGGTGCTCGTCCGGGGCGTGCCGGGGACGACACGCCTGCCGGTGGGGGAGGGGGAGTACCCCGACCACCGGATGGTGCTCGACGGGATCGGTCCGCCCCGGCACCGCGTCGTCACCGACCGCCCGGCGCTGCTCGCCGCCCTGCACGACCGGGAGGGCGCCCCCGGGGTCGTCCTGTCACCCGGCTGCGACACCGTCGCCGTCGCGGCGTTCGACGGGCCCGGGGAGGCGGACCCCGTTCGTCTCCCCGCCGTGTGGCGCGGGGAGGGCCGGCTCCGGATCGGCTTCGCCCCCACCGTGCTCGCCCGCGCGCTGGAGGCCGGGATCGGCCCGGACGTACTGCTGGAGGTGGCGGGCGAACGCTCCCCGGTCGTCGTGCGCTCCGCCGACCAGGGCGGCTTCACCACGCTGGTCATGCCCCTCGCCCTCCCGGGCGAGGGCCTTCCCATCCGGTGAGCGACCGTCACCACCCTTCTGTCACCCCGAGTCCTTCCACGAGTTCACCGGGAGCCGAAGCATGGATCCGAACAACCCCGTCGTCCGCCTGTGCGGCGAGGGCATGACCGCCGAGGCCGAGGGGCGGGAGGAGGAGGCCCGCGAGTTGTTCCGGCGTGCGTGGGACGCCGCCTCCGACGAGTGGGAGGCGTGCGTCGCCGCCCACTACCTCGCCCGGCACCAACCCGGTCCGGAGGAGACCCTGCACTGGAACCGTGAGTGTCTGCGCCTGGCCGAGCGGGTGGGGGACGACCGGGTGCGGGGTTTCCACGCCTCCCTGCACGGCTCGATCGGCCGCGCGCTGCTGGAACTCGGCAGGCCCGGGGAGGCCGGACCCCACTTCGCGGCGGCGGCCGATCGCCTGGCGGACCTCCCGCCGGGGCCGTACGCCGAATGGCTGCGGTTGTGCGTGGCCAGGGGGCTCCGGGACACTGGCCCCGGGCCGGCGAACACCCCGGCGGAGGAACGGCTGAACACCCTGGTCGCCGCCTGGTGTGCCCGAGCCGACCTCGACGCGCTCGCCCCGGTCCTGCCGGCCCTGCGCGGCGATCTGCGCACCCCCGGGGACGGCGAACGCCTCACCACCGTGTTGCGGATGTTGCTCGCCGAGCGGCGTCTCCCGGCCGGGGAGCGGGAGACGCTCACCGCCGTGATCGCCGCCCGGACGAACCCGGAGCGCGCCGACGCCCCGGCCGGGTGAGGTATTTGGGCCGGGGCGTCGGGGGCGAAGAAGGCGAGCGACGGGAGACGGTCGCCCGGGAAGGTCAGTCCGCGCGGGGGTGCAGGTTGAGGACGGGGCCGTCCCGCACCACGCCGAAGCCGGAGCCGAAGAGGGCCGGGGCGACGCCGCTGTCCTCGTTCACCATCTCGCCGTCGGCGGCGTTCACGGCGACGGGCGGGGCGTCCTCGCCCCGGTCGACGAAGACGATGCCCCCCTCCGCGCCGACGGGCACGCCACTCCATCCCTCGTCGTCGCGGGACAGGCTCCACAGCACCGCCCCGTCGGCGTCCACGGCCACCGCCCCGGAGTCGGCGCCGCACATCACGACGTCGGTGGTCGGCTCGTGCACGCAGGGCGGAGAGCCCGTCGGCAGGCCGTCCTCGTCGGTGACGAGCACCGAGCCGTCGGCGGTGGAGACCAAGGCGGATTTCAGGCCGCCGGGCAGACCGACGCGCAGCACGGGGCCGAATCCCGCCCCGCCATTGGTGTCGTCGTCGGCCTTGCGCCACACCACCGAGCCGTCGACCGGGGAGAGACCGGTCAGCGGGCCCATCAGGCCCCCGTCCACGATCTGGCGGGCGATGATCACGCCCTCGTGCACGGCGAGGGCGAAGTGCGCGTCGGTGTCGCTCCACGCGACCGCCGCGTCCGGCACCGAGACGGCGTAGGTGCTGCTCATCATCCGGTCCTTGACGATCTGCAGGATCAGCAGGTCGTCGTGGTACCCGAGCAACGAGGTGGAGGCCGAGACCCGGGGCGGGGCGGCGCCCCACTCCTCCGGGACGAAGGCGGCGTTCCAGACCCGTTCGCCGGTCCCGGCGTCGGCGGCGATGATCTCCAGGCCCTCACCGGCGGGGAGTTGGACGGGAAAGCCGGAGAAGACGACCGGCGTGCCGTTCACCTCGCCCGCGAGGGGGGTCTGGACGGAGCGCACGCCGGCCTGTGCCTGGTCCAGGGAGTCCTCGGGGATGGTGTCGGGGACGTGGATGACGGGGTGCTCGGGTTCGGCGCGGCCGGTCTCCGTGCCCTCGGCGTCGAAGCGGGTCAGGCCGGTGTGGTCGGCGAGGAAGACTGCGTCGCCGAGGACGGCGGCCGGCATCGGCGGGGTGAACGCCTCCTCGGTGAGGGTCGCGGCGGGCTCCGCGGCGAAGGCCGGGGGAACCTCGGGCTCCTCCTCCACCACCGCTTCGGTCCCCTCGGCCGCGTCGCCGGCGGCCCCGTCCGTGTCCTCCCCGCCGCCGGAGCAGGCGGCGAGCAGCGCGACGCCCAACAGGGCGGCCCCCGCGACGCGCGTGCGGCGGCCCCGCCCCGCGCTCCTCGTCCGTGTCCCCGTACGCATGTCTCCCGCCCCTTCGTGTCCGTCCCGGCGGCCCGGCGTCGATCCGTGGGCCCGCGTCGTCGCGCGGCGGCACCCGCGGGCACCGCGCCGGTATGTCGATTCGGTTGTCGATCGATCACTCGTCGTGTTCGTCGCACGAACCTATCAACTGCCTTCGGGTGTACGGGAAGAGGGGCCGCGTCAGCCGGGGAGACGCCCGTTTCCGCACGTCGATCGGGGAGCGGGACCCGGTGGGGGATGCCGGTGTGTCACGATCGGGGTCCGCGCCGGTCCGGCGGGTCGTCCGCCGGTGTGGCCGGAGCCGGCCCCGGATGTCGGGGCACGGGGTTCACCGGCGGATCGCGAGGAGGTGTGCCGTGGAGGCTTCACCCGCGCCGGAACGGCCGGAGCGGCCCGGCCGGTCGGGCCCGCCGGTGCCCGGGCGTCGCGCGGCGGGCACCGCCGCGTGCCCGCCCCCGTCCGCGCAGGCCGCGCGATCCGCGCAGGCCGGACGGTCCTTCCCCGTCCTCTCCGCCATCGAGGAGCGCCTGGACCACTCCGGCGCGCGCGGCCTGGCACACGCCGTGGAGCGCGCGGTGCGCGACGGCGCCCTGGCCCCCGGCACCCGCCTGCCGCCCATCCGGCGGGTCGCCGTCGAGCTGGCGCTCTCCCCGACCACCGTTGGCGCCGCCTGGCGGCTGCTCGCCCGCGAGGGCGCCATCCGCACCGACGGCCGGCGCGGCACCCGGATCGCCGAGGGCGGACCGCCCGACCCCGCCCGGTACCGCCGTGCCCTGGACCGGCCGGCCCGCCCGGTGCTGGACCTCTCCGGGGGCGTCCCGGACGCCGCACTGCTGCCCCGCCTGGACCGCGCACTCGCGGGACTGACCACCGCCGGCACCCCGGCCACCTACCTCGACGAGCCGGTCCTCCCCGAGCTGGCCGCCGTGCTGCGCGCCGACTGGCCGCACCCGGTGGAGGAGGTGACCGTCGTGGACGGCGCGATGGACGCGCTGGACCGGGTACTGGAGACCCTGGTCCGCCACGGGGACCGGGTGGTGGTCGAACACCCCTGCTTCCCGCCGCTGGTGGACCTGCTGGAGTCGCGTGGCGCCGAGGTGGTCCCCGTGCCCCTGGACGCCGAGGGCCCGGAGCCGGACGCGCTGGCGGCGGCGCTGCGGGAACCGACCGCCGCCGTGGTGCTCCAGCCCCGGGCGCAGAACCCCACCGGGATCTCGATCACCGGCCCCCGCGCCGACCGTCTGGCGGACCTGATCGCGGAGGCCGGGACGATCCTGGTGGAGGACGACTCGGCGGGCGCCATCGCCGCCTCCCCGTCCCGGGGGCCCGGCCGCCGGATCCCGGACCGCACCGTGCACATCCGCAGCTTCTCCAAGTCCCACGGCCCGGACCTGCGGATGGCGGCGGTCGGCGGCCCGGCCGAGGTGATGGGGGAGGTGCTCGGGCGCCGACGGCTCGGCCAGGGGTGGAGCAGCCGACTGCTGCAACGGGTCCTGCTCTCGCTCCTCACCGACCCGGCCTCGGTGGCGGAGGTGGCGGCGGCCCGGGAGACGTACGCGCGGCGGCGGGCGGCCGTGGTCGGCGAGCTGGCCGCGCGCGGGGTGGCCACCGGCGGCACGGACGGCGTCAACCTGTGGACGCCGGTGCGCGACGAGACGGCGGCCGTGGAACGGTTGCGGCACGAGGGGATCGGCGTGGCCCCCGGCTCGCCGTTCCTGCTCCTGACCGACGCCCCGGGCGGGGACCACGTTCGGGTGACGGTCGGCCTGGTGCCGGAGCGGGACGCGGCCCGGGTCGCGGCGGTCCTCGCCGGGGCCGCCCGGGCGTGAGCACCGGCGTCCTTTCCACGGGGCGCGCTCCGCCCCCGATCATCGGATAGGGACCGCTCATGTCCGGTACACCCGTCTCCCCCCGTCACTCCGGCCCCCGGGGCCCGCGCCGCCTGTTCGCCGCCCTGCGGCGCTCCGGTGGTCGGAACGCCCCGTTCCCCGGTGCCACCGGCAACCGCCACCGGGGCCCCGACCGGCGGATCGCCGTGATCGGCCTGGGCCGGTTCGGCGGCTCCCTGCCCACCGAGCTCATGCGGCGCGGCTGGGACGTGCTGGGCATCGATCGCAGCGAGGCGCGCGTGCAGCGCCACGCCGACCTGCTCACCCACGCCGCGACCGGTGACTGCACCGACGACGAGGTGCTGCGCCAACTCGGCGTCCACGAACTGTCCAGCGCCGTGGTGGCCATCGGCAGCGACATCGAGGCGAGCATCCCGACCACCTCCAACCTGCTGGACGCCGAGGTGCCCAAGGTGTGGGCCAAGGCGGTCAGCCGGCAGCACGGCCGCATCCTGGAACGTCTGGGCGCCCACCACGTGGTGTTGCCCGAGCACGAGATGGGGGAGCGGGTCGCGCACCTGGTCACGGGTCGGATGCTCGACTTCGTCGAGTTCGACGAGGACTACGCCATGGCCAAGACCCTCGCCCCGACCGTGGCGACCGGCCGCCCGCTGGGCGTCAGCGCGGTGCGCTCCCGCTACGGGGTGACCGTGGTCGGCATCAAGCGGCCGGGCGAGCAGGTCACCTACGCCACCGCCGAGACCGTGGTCGAGCCGGGCGACGTGCTGATCGTCAGTGGACGCATTCGGGCCGTCGAGCGCTTCGCCGACCTCCCCTGACCCGCCCCGCCCCGGCGCCGCCGGTGGGCGGGGCCGGGGCGGGGAACGCCCACCCGCGTCCCGACGGTCAGGCGGCGGTGGTGTGGCGGTCGGCGACGTCCAGGGCCCGGTCCAGCAGGGCGATGCCGTACCGGACCTCCTCCTCGGTGATCGTGCACGGCGGCGCCACGTGGGTGCGGTTGAAGTGGACGAACGGCCACAGGCCCGATGCCTTGCAGGCGGCCGTGAACTCCGCCATCGGCGCCGCGTCGGCCCCGCTCGCGTTGAACGGCACCAGGGGTTCGCGGGTCTCCCGGTCGCGCACCAGCTCCACGGCCCAGAACACGCCCAGCCCCCGCACGTCCCCCACGCTGGGGTGCCGCTCGGCCAGGGCCCGCAGCTCCGGGCCGATCACCTTCTCACCGAGGGTCCGCACGTGCTCCAGGACGTTCTCCTCGCGGAAGATGCCCATCGACACCACCGCCGAGGCGCAGGCCAGCGGGTGTCCGGAGTAGGTCAGGCCGCCCGGGTAGGGGCGGTCGCGGAAGGTGTCGGCGACGGCGTCGGAGATCACCACGCCCCCCAGCGGCACGTACCCGGAGTTGATGCCCTTGGCGAAGGTGATCAGGTCCGGCACCACCCCCCAGTGGTCCACGGCGAACCACTCGCCGCACCGCCCGAAGCCGGCCATCACCTCGTCGGCGATCAGCAGCACGCCGAACTCGTCGCACAGCGCCCGCACGCCCTCCAGGTAGCCGGGCGGCGGCACCAGGATGCCGTTGGTGCCGACGACGGTCTCCAGCACCACGGCGGCGATGGTGCGCGGGCCCTCCATCACCATGGTCTGTCGCAGGTGTTCCAGGGCGCGGGCGCTCTCCTCCTCCTCGCTCCCGGCGTGGAAGGCGGACCGGTAGGGGTACGGCCCCCAGTAGCGCACCACGCCCGGCGTGCCGGGCTCCGAGCCCCAGCGCCGGGGTTCGCCGGTCAGCGCGATGGCCCCGGCGGTGGCGCCGTGGTAACTGCGGTAGGCGGCCAGGACCTTGTGCCGACCGGTGTGCACCCGGGCCATCCGCACGGCGTGCTCGTTGGCCTCGGCGCCGCCGTTGGTGAAGAACACCCGGTTGAGGTCGCCCGGCGCGACCTCGGCGATCAGCCGGGCGGCCTCGGCCCGGGCGTCGTTGGCGAAGGCGGGGGAGACGGTGGCCAGCCTCGCGGCCTGCTCGGCGATCCCGGCGACCAGCTTCGGGTGCTGGTGGCCGATGTTGACGTTGACCAGTTGGGAGGAGAAGTCCAGCCAGCGGTTGCCGGCGTAATCCCAGAACCAGGAGCCGGCGGCGCCGGCGATCGGCAGCGGGTCGATGTGCCCCTGCGCGGACCAGGAGTGGAAGACGTGGGCCCGGTCGGCGGCGCGGACCCGGGCGTCGGCCTCCGGGTCGGGGGCGGGAGCGGCG
>NZ_VKHT01000480.1 GCF_014141535.1 Streptomyces alkaliphilus
CCTCCCCGGCGCCCCCGACGCCTCCGCGGAGAAGGAGGCCCAACGACACCACGAGGCCGGCCTGGAGGCACGGGAGGAAACCGCTCGCCGGCTCGCCGAACTGCGCACCGAACGCGCGGCCGCCGACCACACCGCCGAGGGCGAGCCCACGACGACCCTCGAGGCACTGGTCACCCGACTGGAGGGGGAGCGGACGACGGCCCGGGAGGCGGAGGAGCGCCTGCGCCGGCTCCGGACCCTGCTGGAGGAGACCGACCGCGCGGAAACCGACCTCCTCGACCGGTTGCGCGACCTCGACCACCGCCGTGCCGCCCGCTCCTCCCGCCGGGCCGCGCTCGCCGAACGTCTGGACCACCTGCGGGCCGCCGAGCCCACCGACCACACGTCCGAAGACCTCGACGCCCGTGCCGACCTGCTGGCCGTCACGACGGAGGCCCTCGCGGTCGCCGCTGCGGCCACCCGTGCCGTCCGGGAGACCGCCGACCGTCTCAAGCGGGCCGACGACCGACTCGCCGAGGTGGTCTGGCGGGCCGGTTTCCCCCGCGCGGATGCGGCCGAGTCCGCCGCCCTCCCCC
Organism: Streptomyces alkaliphilus; assembly: GCF_014141535.1. Classification (GTDB taxonomy): domain Bacteria; phylum Actinomycetota; class Actinomycetes; order Streptomycetales; family Streptomycetaceae; genus Streptomyces; species Streptomyces alkaliphilus. The sequence goes on from NZ_VKHT01000480.1 coordinate 576, forward strand.
CGGAGTTCCGCGCCGCGCTGCGCCGGCGGATCGAGGACCACGACCGCCGCCGGGCCGCCGTCGACGCGCTTCTCTCCGACCCGGCCCTCCGTTCCCCGTCCGGCTCCCTTCCCGACGCCCCGACCGACGGTCCCGCGCCCGACCCCGCGGTCACCGGGAAGGAACTGGGCGCGAGCGAGGCGCGGTGGCGCGCCGCCGCGGCGACGGCGGACACCGCGCGTGCCCGGGTCACCGACATCGAGGCGCTCTCCAGGGCCGTGGCGACGGGGGCCCGCGAATCGGCGCCCCGGCGTGAGGAGAGCCGGCGGGTGAGCCTGTTGGCCGGGCTCACCGCCGGTACCGCGGGGGAGAACGCCTACCGGATGAGACTGGAGACCTACGTCCTGGCCGCCCGCCTGGAACAGGTCGCGGCGGTGGCCGGCGCCCGCCTGGACCGTATGACGGCCGGTCGCTACCTGCTGGAACACACCGACACCCGTAGCGGTCGGGGCCGCAGTGGCCTGGGCCTGCACGTGGTGGACGGGTGGACCGGCCGCCACCGGGACACCGCCACCCTCTCGGGCGGCGAGTCCTTCCTGGTCTCCCTCTCCCTCGCCCTCGGCCTGGCCGACGTGGTGGCCGAGGAGGCGGGCGGGGTACGGCTGGACACCCTCTTCGTCGACGAGGGGTTCGGCACCCTGGACGAGCAGTCCCTGGACGATGTGCTGGACGTGCTGGACTCGCTGCGCGAACGCAACCGCAGCGTCGGGATCGTCAGCCACGTCGCCGAACTGCGCTCCCGCATTCCCGTCCAGTTGGAGATCACCAAGGGCCGTCGGGGATCCGGACTGCGGCTGCGCGGTCCCGACCCCGTGTGATGCGACGGCCCCGGCGATTCACGCCGGGGCCGTGACCCGGCGCCTCACAGCGCCGACAGTTCCTCCTCCAGGTCGTCCAGCCCCAGCGACCCCAGGGACAACGCCGCCATGTGCCAGGCCTTGGCGTCGAAGGATTCGCCGTGCGCGGCCCGGGCGGCCTCCCGGCCCCGCAACCAGACCCGCTCGCCCAGCTTGTATCCGATGGCCTGTCCCGGCATCCCCAGGTACCGCACCAGCTCACTGTCGACGAACTCCGCCGATCGGCTGCTGTGCGCACCGAAGAACTCCCGCGCCAGCTCCGGCGTCCACCGCTCGCCCGGGTGGAAACCGGAGTCCGCCGGGATCTCCAGTTCCAGGTGCATCCCGATGTCGATGATCACCCGCACCGCTCGCATCATCTGACAGTCCAGGTACCCCAGACGGCGCTGCGGGTCGGTCAGGAAACCGAGCTCGTCCATCAGTCGCTCGGCGTACAGCGCCCATCCCTCGGCATTGGCGCTCACCATTCCCATGGTCGTCTGGTAGCGCGAGAGCCGGTCGGCCACGTACACCCACTGGGCCAACTGCAGGTGATGGCCGGGAACCCCCTCGTGGTACCAGGTGGAGACCAGGTCGTAGACCGGGAACCGGGTCTCGCCCATCGTCGGCAGCCAGGTGCGGCCCGGCCGCGAGAAGTCCAGTGACGGACCGGTGTAGTAGGGAGCGGCGGCGCTACCGGGCGGGGCGATCATCGACTCCACCCGACGGACCTCCGGCGCCAGGTCGAAGTGGGTGCCGTCCAGCGCCTCGATGGCCTCGTCCATCAACTGCTGCAACCAATCGCGCACCTCCTCCACGCCCTCGACCGCATCACCGTGCGAATCCAGGTGCCGCAGGGCCTCCCACGGTCCGGCCCCCGGGAGGATGCGCGCGGCCTCCTTCCGCATCTCCGCCAGCAGGCGGTGGTACTCCGCCCAGCCGTAGGCGTACGCCTCGTCCAGGTCGAGGTCGGTGCCGTTCCACTGCCGAACCCAGCGGGCGTAACGTTCCCGGCCCACCGCGTCGGGAACACCCGTCGCGCGCGGCGCGTAGGTGTCCCGCAGCCAGTCGCGCAGAGCGGCCACCGCCGCACCGGCGGCGGCGGCGCTCTCGTCCAGTTCGACGCGCAGGGAGTCCGGGCCCTTGGCGACGAAGTCGGCGAACCAGCCTCCGTCCGAACCCTCACCCACCCACTCGCCGAGCTGATCCACCACGGTCCGCACCTGTCGTTCCGCGGCGAGCAACCCCCGCTCCAGGCCGGTTGCCAACGAGCTCCGGTACCCCTCCAGGGCCGCCGGCACGGCCTTCAGCCGGCGGGCCACGGAACTCCAGTCCTCCTCCGAGGCCAGCGGCATCAGGGTGAACGCCTGGCGGATGTCGTGCACGGGCGAGAACAGGTTGTTGATCTCCCGCAGCCGTTCGCCGGCGTCGTGGATCGCCAGATCGGCGGTCAGCCGTTCCCGCAGCAGGCGGGCGCAGCGCCGCTCGGCGTCATCCCCGGCACCGGGGAGCGTCTCGGCCGCGTCCAGCCGACGCAGCGTCTCCCGGTTGAGGTCCGCCAGCGCCTCGAGGCCGGTGGGGGAGAGGTCGGGCAACCGGTCGGCCGTCCCCGGGATGCCGAGGTAGGTGCCGATCAGGGGCTGCAATTCGACCAACGCGTCGAGGTGGGCGTCGGCCAGCTGACGGGGAAGCAGGTCGTGCGTGGTATCGGACATGGCCCCATCCTGGTACGTCGGGGGCCGGTTCGTCATCACCGAACGGCGCGAGAATCCTGTCGTGACCCTCCCGCAACCCTCCGGTCCGGCCCCGGTGGGGTGCCCTCCGGCTCCCCGGCTGCCGACACCGCTCCCCCGGGTGACCCTCCGGCGTCCTCCGGTGGCAACAGCGGCCCGCAGGACCACTGGCGGAACACCAGTCTGGTCTCCACCCGCGTCACCTCCCGCCGAGCGGTGAACCCCTCCACCACCAGGCGCTGCAACTCCGCCGGACCGGCAACCGCCACGTGCACCAGGTAGTCGTCGGGGCCGGAGAGGTGGAACAGCGCCCGCGCCTCCGGGTACCGCCGGACCCGTTCCACGAACGGACCGATCACCTCCCGGCGGTGGGGCCGCACCTGCACCGAGAGCAGGGCCTCCAGGGGGCGGCCCAGCCGCGCCGGGTCCAACCGCAGCGTGTGCCCCAGGATCACCCCACCGCGCCGCAACCGCCGTACCCGGTCCATACAGGTGGAGGGGGCCACCCCCACCGCGGCGGCGAGATCGCGGTAGGTCATCCGCGCATCGTTCTGCAACAGCCGCAGAATCCCCAGGTCAACCGCATCGAGCGCGACCGAATCAGCCATCCGCCGAACGTAGCACGGGCCCTCGCCCACGGGACCCGTTCGGTTCGCATCATCCCCTCATGACGACCGCACCCGCCGCCCACGGCCCCGC
>NZ_VKHT01000481.1 GCF_014141535.1 Streptomyces alkaliphilus
GGACGGGTCACCGGGGTCCCCCGTAGTCGTAGTCGGAGGGGTACCCGCCGGTGTTCCCGTCGGACCCGCCGTTGCCGTAGGGGTCGTGGTAGCCCTCGGTGTACGGCTCGCCGTAATCACCGGAGTGGGACTCGCCGTAGCCCTCGCCGTACCCCCCGGTTCCGTAGCCCCCGGTGCCGCCGGGGGGCGCGCCGGTCGGCTGCGGATGGCCGGCCCCGGCCGGCGTCGACCACCGGTTCCCGTCGTGGCCGGACGACGTCCGGTCCTCCCGGGCGGGGGCGCCGTACCGATCGTCCGCCGGGCCCGGGTCTCCCGGACGGGGACCCGGCACGGGCGCGGGGCCGGAGTTGCCGAAGGCGTCGAACTCGGGTTCCTCCCGGGGGCGCGGGCCCGGGACGGGGACGGGCTCGCCGGCGGCGGAACGATCCTCCGGGGGGGTGCCTCCGGCAGCCGCCGCGGCGGCCGCGGCCCTGGCCGCCCGCCGACCACCGACGGGTGCCGCCTCCGGCTCCGGCAGGTCGTCGTCGAGCTCGCGGCGGCGACCGGGCAGGGCCAGCACGGTGAGCACCAGCAGCAGGAAGCCCTGTGCCCACACCCAACCGCTGTGCAGACGGCCGGAGTTCCAGGTGACCTCCAGCCGGCCTCCGCTCTCCGGCAGCTCGAAGCCCTGGGCCCAGCCGTCCAGACGGGTCCGGGTCAGCGGCTCACCGTCCAGGGTGGCCGACCAGCCGGTGTCGGCGGCGTCGGCGAGCCGCAGGACGCGACCGGCCGGACCGGCGGGGATCTCCGTGTCGATGACGATCGGGCCGGCGGGGACACGCTCCCACTCCACGCTCCCCGCATCGCCCGGCGGCACGATCACCGCGCGGGCCATCACCCGCTCGACCCGCCACAGGGCGCTGCCGTCCTCCTGGCTGAGCCGCTTGAGACCGGGGGTGGTGTCCAGGACGCGGTGGAGCTCCTCGGGGGAGCCGTCGCGCACGATGACATAGCGAACGGCGTAACCGGCCAGGACGAGGGTCTGGTCGGCGCCGGAGCCGGCGACGAGTTCGCCGACCGCTCGGTCGAGCGCCCTGTCGGGGGCCATCAGGTCGGTGATGTCGGCGTCGCCGAGGCGGGCCCCGGAGCCGCGCAGGACGGTGTAGTCCACGCGCAGTGGGGCGCCGTCGGCGTCCTCCCCCTCCCCGGCCAGGACCAGGGTGCGGGCACGGTCCCCGGTACCGCTCTCCTCGGCCACGAAGGCGGGCACCTGGCCGGGGTTGCCGCGCTCCAGCGGACCGTCGGCGCCGCGCAGCATCCAGGCGCCGGCCGCGAGGAGCGGGCCGAGCGCTGCCGCGGCGGCGATCAGCACCGCGACCGGCTGGCGCCAGCCGAAGTTCTGCTCCGCGACGCGATGGCGGGCACCGTCGGCGCCGATCATCGCGGCGCCGATGAGGGCCAGGCCCGTGAGCAGCATCGCCGGGCCGGGCCAGGCGGTGTCGTCGGTGTTGGCCCAGACGGCGGCCAGGAGCGCCACCAGGGCGACGGTCCAGGCGGTGCCGATGGCGGTGCGCCGGTCGGCGCGCAGCAGGGCGGCGAGGGCGGCCAGCAGGAGGCCGACCAGCACCCAGGCGCCGGTGGTGCCCGGGCCGCCGGGGCTGAGGGTGAGCAGTTGGAAGGCTCCGGCGGGCTCGATCTCCGGGGCGACCCCGGCCTCCCGGATCAGCCGGGAGGGGTCCGCGAGCAGTCGCGGGGACCAGGGGGAGAGCACCAGCAGGGGGGTGAGCAGCACGGCGGTCAGCCGGGTGAGGACCGCGCCGCGCGCGTCGGCGCCGGAACCGCCGGGACGGAGCGCGACCACCGCGGCGATCGGTCCGAGGACGGCCGCGAGGAGCCACATCACGGGGGTGAAGGCGGTGGTGACGGTGAGCAGCAGGGCGGTGGCCCAGGCGGCGCGCCACGGCCCGGGGGCGGCCCCCGGCCCCAGCGCGGCGAGGGCGGCGCGGGCCAGGGGTGGCAGCAGCACGGCCAGCAGCACCGTGCCGACACGGCCGGAGGCCACGGCACCGGTGACGGCCGGCAGCAGTGCGTAGGCGACCGCGCCCCAGGCGCGCAGGACCCGGGAGGGCACCAGCGGGCCCGCGCACAGGTAGGCGCTGAGGCCGGCGAGGGGCACGGCCAGGACGAACAGGAGGGTCAGCACCGGTCCGACGGCACCGAGGAAGAGGGTGCCGAGAGTCGCCACGAACGCGATCCAGGGCGGTGCGGAGGCGGTGCCCCCGATGCTCAGCGGCTGCCAGGTGTCGAGGTAGCGGGCCCACAGGTCACCGGCCTCGGCCGGGGCGGGCAGCAGGGCCCCACCGGTGAGGGCGCCGCCGCCCAGCAGGGCGCGGCCGGCGAAGAGGGAGGCGAGCAGCAGCAGGAAGAACAGCACGGGGCCGGGCCGCCGGGCGAGCCGGCGGACGCGGGCGAACTGCTCCACCTCCAGGGAGTCGGCGTCGTCGTCCGAGGGTCCGGACTCCACGCCGCCGTGCCGGCCACCGGACCCGGCGTCCCCGGAGCCGAAACGGCCGGAGATGGTGGACATCGCCTGGTCGAGGCTGAGTTTGACGGTGGCGCCCGCGGCCGGGAAGAGCGGTCGCAGGTCGGCCGGGTCGTGGTCCGGGGCGGCGGCACGGGCGCGGGACCGGCGCCCGGCCAGGACGCGCTCGGGGCGCAGCAGTACCGCGAGGAGGCCGCCGATCTCGTCCAGCGAACGGCCGGGCTGCTTGCCCAGCAGGTAACCCACCACGCGCAGCAGGGTGCCGACGATCAGCCGCAGCACCACCCACGGCAACCGGCGACCGGGGGCGTTGACCAACAGGGTGTGGACGGCCCCGGCCTTGTCCACCCGGTGAGGGCTGCCGCCGAGCCGGCCGGCGCAGTCGATGGAGCGGCGTTCGCGGGCGGATGCCTCGGCGTGCCGGAGGACGGCGGCGGGGACGACGAGGACGTCGTGACCGGCGGCGTGTGCCCGCCAGCACAGGTCCACGTCGTCGCGCATCAGGGGCAACCGGCGGTCGAAGCCGCCGAGTTCCTCGAAGACGTCGCGGCGGATGAGCATGCCGGCGCTGGAGACGGAGAGCACCCGTCGGGTGCCGTCGTGCTGTCCCTGGTCCTGCTCGCGGCGTTCCAGGCCGGTCCAGCGACGCCCGCTGGAGGCGATGGCGACGCCGGTCTCCAGGAGTTGACGGCTGTCGTACCAGCTGCGCAGTTTGCCGCCGAGGACGACCGCCTCGGGGTGTTCCTCGGCCTCGCGCAGCAGATGGGCCAGGGCGTCCGGCTCGGGGGCGGCGTCGTCGTGCAGCAGCCACAGCCAGTGCACGGGCTCGCCGTGGGGCAGCTCCGGCAGGTCGTAGACGCTGGTGTCCCAGCTGCGGGTGTCCGGGTTCCACGCCTCGGGACGCCGCAGGTAGGGCAGGTCGTCGGGGCCGAGGAGCGGGGCGGTGCGGTGCGCCTCGGCGACCGCGGTGCCGAAGGAGGTGCGGCGGGCGAGGTGGAGCACGCGGTCCGGCCCGAGGGTCTCGGCCAGGAGGGCGGCGGACTCGTCCGCGCTGCCGGTGTCGGCGGCGATGACGTCCTGGACGGGGCGCTCCTGACCGGTCAACCCCGCGAGGACGTCGGGGAGCCAGCGCGCGCCGTCGTGGGAGACCAGCACGGCGGTGACGACGTGCCTGGGACATTCTGGGTGGGCGGACTGCTCAGACATCGAGGTGCGGGCCCCGGTTCGGTGGACGGCGTCGGACAGCGCTCACCCTAGCGCCTGCTTCGGACGCCGGTTTCGCTCCGAGGAAACTCCTCCCGGGCCCGGGGGAACCGCGTCCGCGGGCGGTTGGGGACCTCCGTCGGGA
>NZ_VKHT01000482.1 GCF_014141535.1 Streptomyces alkaliphilus
GCCGCCGCCACCGGCAACCGCGCCGGAACCCCCGGCCCCCGGTTCCCGCCCGCCCGAGCGGACGGACGGGAACCGGCGGGCCCGGCTCCCGCCCCCCGGCCGCACCGACGGGCGGGGGACTTTCTATGCTGATCCGGGGCCACCGGAACACCTCGGGAGCATGCGGATGGACCACGCCGATCACGGCATCACGGCGGAGTTGCCGCCCTTCACCCTGCTGCGCGGGCTCCAGCCCGGCGGAGAGACCTTCTTCGCGGTGGGCTGCGCCGTCGTCCTGGCCCTCTACCTGTGGGGGGTGATCCGACTGCGCCGGCGCGGCGACGCCTGGTCGCCCGGCCGGACGGTGGCGTTCGTGCTCGGGGTGCTCAGCGTGTGGGCGGTCACCGGCACAGCCATGAACGACTACGGGATGCTCCTGTTCAGCGTGCACATGGTGCAGCACATGATCATCAGCATGTTCTCGCCGATCCTGCTGCTGCTCGGCGCCCCCGTCACCCTCACATTGCGTGCCCTGCCCACCGCCGGGCGCGGTCGGCGCGGTCCGCGCGAGTGGCTGGTCTTCCTGCTGCACAGCCGGTACGTGCGGACGATCACCAGCCCGCTGGTCACCATCCCCCTGTTCATCGCCAGCCTCTACGGGCTGTACTTCACGCCGCTCTTCGACTTTTTGATGTCCTCCCGGCCGGGGCACATCGCGATGATGATCCACTTCCTCGCGGTCGGTCTGGTCTTCTTCTGGCCGATCATGGGGGTGGACCCGGGGCCCCACCGCCCGGGCCACCTGATGCGGATGCTGGAACTGTTCGCCACCATGCCGTTCCACGCCTTCTTCGGCATCGCGCTCATGATGGCGACCGCCCCGCTGATCGGGGTCTACTCCGACCCGCCCGCCTCGCTCGGCACCGACGCACTCTCCGACCAGAACGCGGCCGGCGGCATCGCCTGGGCGTTCAGCGAGATCCCCACCGTCATCGTGCTGATCGCCCTGCTGGTGCAGTGGTTCGTCTCGGACCAACGGATCGCCCGCCGCCGGGACCGCACCACGGACCGCAGCGGGGAGGACCGTGAACTGGCCGCCTACAACGCCTATCTGGCCTTGCTGGGCGGCGCCGGCCGGACCCCACCGGCCGAGCCGGTGGCATCGGCCCCCGGACCGGCGGGGACGGGGGGAGCCCCGGCGCCCGCGGCACCCCCGGCGGGCCCCGGCCGCTGAGGGCGCATCGCCGTCGACCCGCTCCCGGCACACCACGGGGGGACCCCGCACCGCGGGACCCCACCGTGGTGTCGTCGGCTCAGCGGCCGTTGGAGCCGCTCAACGCCCGCACCAGGGCTTCCCGGAAAGCCGACAGGTCGTCGGGCTTCCGGCTGCTGATCAGCGGCCCCGGCCCGGCCTCGTCCACCACCACCGGCCGGTCCACCCACGTGGCGCCGGCGTTGCGCAGGTCGGTCGCCAGGCTCGGCCAGGAGGTCACGGTCCGTCCGCGCACGGCGTCCGCCTCGATCAGGGTCCACGGCCCGTGGCAGATCACCGCCACCGGCTTGCCGGAGGCGCAGAAGTCCCGCACGAACGCCACGGCCTGCTCGTCGGCCCGCAGCAGATCCGGGTTGGCCACGCCGCCGGGCAGCACCAGCGCGTCGTACTCCTCCACCGACGCCTTGCCCACCTCCTCGTCCACGGCGAAGGTGTCACCCCGGTCGAGATGGTTGAACGCCTGCACCCGCCCGCCGCCGGTCGACAGCAACTTCGGGGTTCCACCCGCCTCCTGCACCGCCTCCCAGGGGTCGGTCAGTTCCACTTGCTCCGCGCCCTCGGGCGCCACGAGAAAGGCCACCTGCACGTCGATCACTTCCTTTCGGGACCTCGTGACCCCCGGCCGCGCGGCCGGACGGGTCGGGGACGGAACCGGTCGCCACCGGAACCGCCCGCTTTCTGCGGGTCCCCGATCCCGGGCGAACCATGCGTCACCCGCGGGTATCGGACCGCCCCCGTCCCGTCGCGTGTCCCTCCGGCACCCCGGCCGGCGCGCCACTCACAGCCAGGCGGGATCCGTGCGGTCGATCGTGTCGTCACCGGCCTCCACCGGGGCCAGCATCGCCCCGATCCGCGGCAACTCGTGCCGGAGGAAGAAACGGCAGGCGTGGCGCTTCCCCTCGTGGAAGGCGCCCTCCTCCTCCCCGGTGGCCAGGTGCACGTCCAGCCACAGCCAGGCCAGCACGGTGTGACCGAACGCCTCGAGATAGGCGGTGGCCGCGCCCGGGATCGCCTCACGCCCCTGTGAGGAGTGCAGGCGGGCGGTCACCTCGCGGATTCGCCCGGCCGCCGCGGCCAGGTCCCCGGCGAGCTCGGCGCGCTCCCCGCCGGCCTCCTTCGCCCGTGCCACGGTGTCGGCGATTCGGGCCAGCAGGAGGTCCAGGGCCGCCCCGCCCCCGGCCCGCACCCGCCGTCCCAGCAGGTCCAGTCCCTGGATGCCGTGGGTCCCCTCGTGGATGGGGTTGAGCCGGTTGTCCCGGTAGTGCTGCTCGACATCGTAATCACGGGTGTAGCCGTAACCGCCGTGCACCTGGATGGCCAGGGCGTTGGCCTCGGTGCACCACTGTGAGGGCCAGCTCTTGGCGACCGGGGTCAGGATGTCCAGCAGGGTCGCGGCCTCCCGTCGGGCCTCCGGGTCCGGTGCCGTTTCCCGCTCGTCCACCAACCGCGCGCAGTACAGCACCAGGGCCATGGCCCCTTCGACCCACGACTTCTGGGTCAGGAGCATTCGCCGCACGTCCGGGTGTCGGATGATCGGGACCGGGGGAGCGGAGGGGTCGCGGTCGGCGAAGGGGCGCCCCTGCAGACGGGTCCGCGCGTACTCCAGGGACTTCAGGTAGGCGGTGTACCCCAGTGCCGCGGCTCCCGATCCCACCCCGATCCGGGCCTCGTTCATCATGTGGAACATGCAGGTCAAGCCGCCGTGCAGGGGGCCGACCAGTTCGCCGACGGCACCCGGCTCACCGCCGGGGGCGTGGGCGCCCTCGCCGAAGTTGAGCACCGCGTTCGTGGTGCCCCGGTAGCCCATCTTGTGGTTCAGGCCGGCGAGCACGACGTCGTTGCGCTCACCGATGCCCCCGTCCGGCCGGAGCAGGTGCTTGGGCACCAGGAACAGGGACAGCCCCTTGACCCCGGGGGGCCCGCCGGGCACCCGGGCCAGCACGAGGTGGACGATGTTCTCGCTCAGTTCGTGGTCGCCGCCGGAGATCCACATCTTGGTGCCGAACAGGCGATGGGTGCCGTCGGGGCGGGGTTCGGCCCGGGTGGTGATGTCGGCGAGCGAGGAGCCCGCGTCCGGTTCGGACAGGCACATGGTGCCCAGGAACCGTCCGGCCACCATCGGGCGCACCCAGGTGTCGACCTGGCCGGGGGTGCCGTGGGCGAGCAGCAGGTTGGCGTTGCCCCGGGTGAGCATGGCGTAGGCGGAGGTGCCGATGTTGGCGGCCTGGAACCACGCGAAGCAGGCGGTGGCCACCACGCGGGGGAGTTGCAGCCCCCCGACCCCGGCGTCCATGGTCGCCGCGAGCAGGTCGGACTCGCCGAAGGCCCGCAGGGCCTCGCCGACCTCGGGAATCATCTCGACCCGCCCGTCGACCATCCGCGGCTCGTTCAGGTCGGCTGCGCGGTTGTGCGGGGCGAACCAGCGGGTCGCCAGGGCCTCGGAGAGGTCGAGCACGTCGTCGACGGTCTCCCGGTCGTGCTCGGCGTACCGCTCCCGGGTGAGCAGTTCCCCGGTCCCGAGCCACTCGTGCAGCAGGAAGTCCAGATCGCGCCGGGAGACGAGGACGGAGCCGCCGGCGGGGCTGCTCCGCCGGGGGGAGGGG
>NZ_VKHT01000483.1 GCF_014141535.1 Streptomyces alkaliphilus
GGGGTCGGGGCCCGGGTATCCCGTTCCCCGGTGCCCCGACCCCCGCGTTCGGCCCGGCCCGCCGGGGTGCCGTACCGCGTGGCCGGGGCGGTCCGGCGCCGCCGGCGCGCGGGAGGAGGGACCGGGGAACGGAGTGCCCCCGCAGGCCCCCCGATGCCCCGACCGCGCGGGGCGCACCGACGCCTCCCGCCGCTGGCGATATCGGATTGATTGTCCGTTTTGTAGGGATCTTCTCCGGGGTGAACGCGTGAGGAAAAGTCAGTTTCCGGGCATCTTGCGGCGTTCGGGGCAATGGGCTTTTTGTGACGATATGGCAGCACTGGGGGTGCGCCGATCGTGTGACCATCGTCTCGTGGTAATACGGTTGTGGCGGGTGTGTCCCACTCCTCCGATTCGTCCGTGACCTGCGGTAACGACACCTGGCCCCCGTCAAGTGACGCCCGTGACGCGATCTTGATTGTTCTTGAATCGTGATGCTCGCTGTGTCTAGTGTCGCCACCGCTCGTTCCACAACGGGCGCCTCGGACCGCACGCCGAATCCTGCCGACGGTCCGCAGGGCATGCCGTCGTACGCGTCAGCACCGCAGGCAGGAGCGGGGGACCCAGGTAAGTCGCCGGTCCGGATCCCATCCGGAACGGCTCGGGGTGAAGCCGGAGGAGCGCGGAAGCGTTCCCCACCGGCCGGGCAACTCACCACGCCCGAACCCGACAGCTCACCTCGCAGGCGTTCGGTGAGAAGGAATCTCCATGCTGTTCTCCGGCAAGGGTCGTCACCGTCGTCCCTCCAAGCCCACCCGTCTCGTCGTGGCCGCCGGTGTGACCGGCGCCGCCGTGGCCATCCCCGTCATCGGCGCCTCCTCGGCCTCCGCCGCCCCGGTCGCCACCTGGGACCGCGTCGCCCAGTGCGAGTCCGGCGGCAACTGGTCCATCAACACCGGCAACGGCTACTACGGCGGCCTGCAGTTCTCGCAGTCCAGCTGGGAGGCCGCCGGCGGCGCCCAGTACGCCTCGCGGGCCGACCTGGCGAGCAAGGACCAGCAGATCGCCACCGCCGAGCGCCTGCTCGCCATGCAGGGCCCGGGCGCCTGGCCGCACTGCAGCGTGGTGGCCGGCCTGACCGCCGGTGGCCCCGCCGCCCAGGTCAACCCCAACGGTGGTGGCCAGAGCCAGAACCAGAGCGCTCCGGCCCAGTCCGCCCCGCAGCAGCAGCCGCAGTCGCAGCCGCAGGCCCAGCCGCAGCAGAGCGCCCCCGCGGCCTCCGACTCCGGGCAGAAGGCCAGCCGCGGCGGCGAGCGCACCGCGACCGGCAACTACACCGTGACCTCCGGCGACACCCTGCACAAGATCGCCACCGCACACGGCACCACCTGGCAGAAGCTGTACGAGGCCAACAAGGACGTCGTCGGCTCCAACCCGAACCTGATCTTCCCCGGTCAGAAGCTGAACGTCTGATCGCGGACCCGATCACCGATCGGGCCCTTCGATCCGATCGGGCACGGGCCCCGGGCGGAAACGCCCGGGCTCCCCTCCCGGTCCTCCCCGGTGCGGCGGCCCGCGACGGTCCGGCCGGACGTCGCGCTCCGCCGCACCGGGTTTTCTTCTCCTCGTAAACAAAAAGATGCTTTTCCGCTCCGCCCTTCCCACCTGCGGTGATTCGCCCGGGCGAGGGGGCGGGAGCCACCCGGTCGTGTCCGACGGGCGAGCCGGCGGACCCCGGGAGGCCGTCGGCCCGATAGGCTGCGAACCGCTGGAGACCGACCACACGAAGGAGAACCTCGTGCCGTCCATCGACGTCGTCGTAGCCCGGGAGATCCTCGACTCACGAGGCAATCCCACCGTCGAGGTCGAGGTCGGCCTCGACGACGGCAGCACGGGCCGCGCCGCGGTGCCCTCCGGCGCCTCCACCGGCGCCTTCGAGGCACTGGAGCTGCGTGACAAGGACCCCGAGCGCTACAACGGCAAGGGCGTGGAGAAGGCCGTCCTGGCCGTCAGCGACCAGATCGGCCCCGAACTGCTGGGCTACGACGCCTCCGAGCAGCGCCTGATCGACCAGGCCATGCTCGACCTGGACGCCACCCCGGACAAGTCCTCGCTGGGCGCCAACGCCATCCTCGGCGTCTCCCTCGCGGTCGCCCACGCCGCGTCGGTCTCCGCCGACCTCCCCCTCTTCCGGTACCTGGGCGGCCCCAACGCCCACCTGCTGCCGGTCCCGATGATGAACATCCTCAACGGTGGGTCGCACGCCGACTCCAACGTGGACATCCAGGAGTTCATGATCGCCCCCATCGGCGCGGAGTCCTTCTCCGAGGCGCTGCGCTGGGGCACGGAGGTCTACCACAAGCTCAAGTCCGTGCTCAAGGAGCGCGGGCTGAGCACCGGTCTGGGCGACGAGGGCGGCTTCGCCCCCAACCTGGGCTCCAACCGCGAGGCCCTGGACCTGATCCTCGAGGCGATCAAGGGCGCCGGGTACACCCCCGGCCAGGACATCGCCCTGGCCCTGGACGTCGCCGCCTCCGAGTTCCACAAGGACGGCTCCTACGAGTTCGAGGGCCGCTCCCGGAGCGCCGAGGAGATGACCGACTACTACGCCGAGCTGGTCGACGCCTACCCGCTGGTCTCCATCGAGGACCCGCTGTTCGAGGACGACTGGGACGGCTGGGCGAAGATCACCTCCCGCCTGGGCGAGCGCGTCCAGCTGGTCGGTGACGACCTGTTCGTCACCAACCCCGAGCGGCTCCAGCGCGGCATCGACGGGAAGATCGCCAACTCCATGCTGGTCAAGGTCAACCAGATCGGTTCCCTGACCGAGACCCTGGACGCCGTCGAGCTGGCCCACCGCAACGGCTACACCTGCATGATGTCCCACCGCTCCGGTGAGACCGAGGACGTCACCATCGCCGACCTGGCCGTCGCCACCAACTGCGGCCAGATCAAGACCGGCGCCCCGGCCCGCTCCGAGCGCGTGGCCAAGTACAACCAGCTGCTGCGCATCGAGGAACTGCTGGAGGACGCCGCCGTCTACGCCGGCCGCAGCGCCTTCCCGCGCTTCCGCCCGCAGGGCTGACACCCCGGCCCCGCGCCGCCTGTCGCCGTCCCGTCCCCGGTCACCGTCCCGTACGGTGGCCGGGGACGGTTGTTCGGGCCGTTCGGGATGTGCGGGACGTCCGAGGGGACGCGAGGACGTTCGGGAACGTTCGGGGACGCCGACGGAGGAGGAGCGGGTGGCCGAGGGGCGGAGCAGGTTCTCCACCGGCAGGTTCTCCACCGGCAGGTTCTCCACCACGACCCGCATCAAGGTGCTCGGCGAACAGGCCGCGGCCCGGGTCTACCGCGCGCAGAGCCGGCGCCTGCGCCGCCCCGCCCGTCGGGGGCGGCTCACCGGCCGCGCCGCCCTGCTGGCCCTGGTCGTCTGCTCGCTGGCGGTGGCCCTGGCCTACCCGCTGCGCCAGTACATCTCCCAGCGCTCGGAGATCGCCGAGCAGGAGCGGCTGGCCGAGGAGGCCCGCGAGCGGGTCGAACAACTCCGCGACGAGAAGGCCCGTTGGCAGGACCCGGCCCACGTCGAACAGCAGGCCCGCCGCCACCTGCACTGGGTGCGGCCCGGTGAGTACGGCTTCGTGATGCCCGACGCGGACGACGCCAAGGGTGAACCGGAGCGCGCCGATCGCGGGCGAGGCGCCGTCGCCCGCCCCTGGTATGACAACCTCTGGGACGGCGTGGACCGCGCCGACCGGACCCGCTGAGCCCGCCGGGGTCCATCGGGATACGTCGGGGCCCGCCGGAATCCCCTCCGGCCGTCGCGGATCATCGCGGGCCGTCGGAACGATCGAGGAGACACCCCACCCGTCATGCAG
>NZ_VKHT01000484.1 GCF_014141535.1 Streptomyces alkaliphilus
GTGGGGGTCCCGGAGAGTTTCGAGCTGTGCACGCGCGTCGTGCGGCCGGGCGGCCGCATCGCCAACATCGGGGTGCACGGGAAGCCGGTGGTCCTGCACCTGGAGAAGCTGTGGGCGAGGAACGTGACGATCACCACCGGGCTGGTGGACACCTTCTCCACCCCCCGCTTGTTGCGGATGCTCGCCGCGGGCCGGTTGACTGCCTCGTCGCTGGTGACCCATACCTTCGGGCTCGACCGGATCGAGGAGGCCTACGAGGTCTTCTCGGATCCGGGGAAGACCGGAGCCCTGAAAGTGGTGATCCGACGGGAGTGAGCCCCGGGCACCGCATGGAGCCGCGGTATCCGGTACTCCTCCCCCGGTTCCGTGGTGGTGCTCCCGCCGTCGGGGGTATCGGCGCGGCGGTGGGGCGGAAGCAGCCGCAGTGCGTGGTCCACCCCGCGCAACAGATCCGCCGGTTGCACGTGGTGGTGGGCGGCCGGGTGGCGCAGGTACGCCGGCGACCGGGGTCGGGGGCCGACCCGTTTCCGGGGGAGCCGCGAGCGGTCGATGTCGATCGCGCCCGCCGGATCGGCCGGACGCTCCCCCGTGGCGTGCAGCAGGGACGCGACCGTGGCCCGCAGTTCCCGCTCCACATCCGTCACGTGGCATGACCCCACTTCATCCGCGCATGCGGCGATTACGGGGATCGGGGCGGCGGGAGCGGGAAGCGCTCTCCCGCCACCCGACGAGGGGGAACCTTGGCGTTCCGCCGGCCCCCGCTTCCGGACGCGGGCCGGTCCTCGCCGCCTCTGTGGGCCTCATTACCGGGCATCCGTGACTTCCCCTCGGCGGTCATGCGCCGTCGAGTATTTCCCTGGTGCGCCGCCACGCACAGCGGAGCATCGCGGGCTTCCGGAAATCACATGATTTCGAGGTTTTTTCACCAGGGAAATCCCGGAGCCGCGAAGGCCCACCCAGGGGAATCGTGAAATCGAAGAACGAGGATTCGGGGGATTACCCGCGGCAGCTCCGGGAAATCCCCGGGCGAGTTCCGCGAAGTCCCGCGAGGTCACTTCCTCCCCATCTCCCATGGACCCACCGACCTTTCCAGCAGTTAAAACCATCGACGAGCCCACGACAGGCCACTTTGATGTGATGGGGACCGACCGGCCCGAGGACCCGGAAAGTAGTTCCTGGTTTCCCGATGTGGAATCCCCACAATCGGTCGACATCCCCGGTGAGACACCGAGGGAAACACGCGGCAATGTCGGCGGGTCGACCGGCACCAAGAATCACGCGCCCCTGTTCCCGGAATCCCCGATGCACCCCCGAAAAAGGAAATCGATACGGAGCGGCGACGACTCCCGGCGTCACCACTGATGAAATCCTTGGTGGAAATTCTCCGGGATGGGTGAATATCAAGCCGAAAGCGTTCCCTTCCCGATCCGCTCCCGGTGGGCCGGGACGGGCACGCCCGCACCCTTCCCCCGATGCCCCCTCGGACCCGGGAGGGGCGCCGGGACACCGGCTTCCGCGGATCCGTGCGCAACCCGTTGACGTGTCGCCCGGAAGACCATAACGTCCGTGACTCGAACTTTCGGGAAAGCTCCGAAAACTTTCGGACCAGTCGACCAAAGGTGAGAGACCCCGATGAGATCCGCGCGTTTCGCCCTTGCCGCCCTCGTGGCCACCGCCGTGGCCCTCCCCCTGGCGGTGTCCCCGGCCACGGCCGCCCCACGACCCGACCACCGGCCCGCTCCCCACGTCAACGTCAAACTCCCGCCCCACGCCCAGGCCAAGTTCAATCGACTGCGCTGGGCCGCGCCGGAGGGGTTCTACGTCGGGACGGCCGTGGCGGGCGGGGGACACCATCTCGAGCAGGACTACCCGGACCCCTTCACCCACGACAAGGTGTACCGGAAGATTCTCGGTAAGCAGTTCAGCTCGGTCTCCCCCGAGAACCAGATGAAGTGGGACTTCATCCACCCCGAGCGGGACCGGTACCGCTTCGAGGAGACCGACGCGATCATCGACTTCGCCGAGCGTCACCGTCAGGTCGTGCGCGGCCACACGCTCCTGTGGCACAGCCAGAACCCCGCCTGGCTGGAGGAGGGCGACTTCACCGCGGAGGAGCTGCGCGAGATCCTGCGCGAGCACATCA
Organism: Streptomyces alkaliphilus; assembly: GCF_014141535.1. Taxonomy (GTDB): domain Bacteria; phylum Actinomycetota; class Actinomycetes; order Streptomycetales; family Streptomycetaceae; genus Streptomyces; species Streptomyces alkaliphilus. Next base: position 2,144 of record NZ_VKHT01000484.1, read on the forward strand.
CCACCGTCGTCGGCCGGTACGCCGGGCGGATCCAGCAGTGGGACGTGGCGAACGAGATCTTCGACGAGGAGGGGGAACTGCGTACCCGGGACAACATCTGGATCCGGGAACTCGGGCCGGGCATCGTCGCCGACGCCTTCCGCTGGGCGCACGAGGCCGACCCCGCGGCGAAGCTGTTCTTCAACGACTACAACGTGGAGGGTGTCAACGCCAAGAGCGACGCCTACTATGCCCTCGTGCAGGAACTGCTCGCGGAGGGGGTCCCGGTGCACGGGTTCGCCGTGCAGGGCCACCTGAGCACGCGTTACGGCTTCCCCGGCGATCTCGAGCGGAACCTGCTGCGGTTCGACGAACTCGGCCTGGAGACCGCCGTCACCGAACTGGACGTGCGGATGGATCTGCCGGCGAGTGGCCGTCCCACCAAGGCGCAGTTGATGCAGCAGGCCGACTACTACGACCGGGCGCTGTCCGCCTGTCTGGCCGTGGAGGGTTGCAACTCCTTCACCATCTGGGGCTTCACGGACAAGTACTCCTGGGTACCCACTTTCTTCGAGGGTGAGGGTTCCGCCACCGTGATGACGGAGAAGTTCGTTCCCAAGCCCGCCTTCTTCGCGCTGCGTTCGACTCTGAACCAGGCCCGCAGGGGCTGAGGTTCTCCGCTCCGCCCGTCGCGGTGACCGCGGCGGGCGGAGCGGGACCCCGCGGGCCGAGGGTCACGCGGTGCCGTCGGATGGTCGGCCGACCATGATCCGTTGGAGAAGGATGAAGGCCAGCAGAAGGACCCCGATCACAATGCGGGTCCACCAGGAGCTGAGGGTTCCCTCGAAGGAGATCACGGTCTGCACGGTGCCCAGCACCAGGACGCCCAGTACCGAACCGGCCACGTAGCCGACGCCTCCCGCCAGCAGTGTTCCGCCGATCACGACGGCGGCGATGACGTCCAGTTCCATGCCCACGGCGTGCAAGCCGTAGCCGGAAAGCATGTAGAGACCGAAGAGAAGGCCGCCCAGGGCCGAGCAGAGACCGCTCACCACGTAGACGCCCACCTTGGCCCGGCCGGTGGCCAGCCCCATGAGACGTGCGGAGGATTCACTTCCCCCCACCGCGTACACGGTGCGTCCGAAGCGGGTGCGGTGCAGTACGTACATCGCGACCGCGACGACGACCAGCGCGATGATCACGGCGGGGGTCACCACGATGTCGCCGGGGAGGTTGAGGGTCGCGGTCGCGAGATCACGGAACGCGGGGTCCCGGATGGAGATCGACTCCACGCTGATGAGGAAACACAGCCCCCGGGCCAGGAACATGCCGGCCAGGGTGACGATGAAGGGCTGGACCCGGAAGTGGTGGATCACCAGCCCCATCAGGAGACCGAGAGTGGCACCGGTGGAGAGGACCGCCACGACGACCACCGTGGGAGGCCAACCGGCCTGGAGGCCGGCAGCGGCGATCATGGTGGACAGGGCGGCGACCGCCCCCACGGAAAGGTCGATGCCACCGGTGAGGATGACGAATGTCATCCCGACGGCGAGCACGATGAGGAAGGCGTTGTCGACGAACAGGTTCGCGACGATCTGGCCGGAGGCGAAGCCCTCGTAGCGCAGGGATCCGGCGCCGAAGGTGAGCACGAAGACGACGAATGTGGCGACCACCGGCAGAAAGCGACGGGGCGGCCGAATGCGGCCCGGAAACTCCCACGGGCGGGTGGG
>NZ_VKHT01000485.1 GCF_014141535.1 Streptomyces alkaliphilus
GGACGGGACGGGGACGGAGATCGTCACCGCCGACCCGTACTCCTTCCTGCCCGCCCTCGGTGACCTGGACCTGTACCTGATCTCGGAGGGGCGGCACGAGGAGCTGTGGCACGCGCTGGGCGCGCGGGTGATGACCCACCGGGGGGTGACCGGAACCCGGTTCGCGGTGTGGGCGCCCAACGCCCGGGGGGTCCGCGTCACCGGGGACTTCTGCCTGTGGGACGGCACCGCCTTCCCCATGCGCTCGCTGGGCTCCAGCGGGGTGTGGGAGCTCTTCGTCCCCGGCGTCGGGGCCGGCACCCGCTACAAGTTCGACGTCTGCGGCGCCGACGGCACCCACACCCTGCGGGCCGACCCGATGGCCCGGGGCACCGAGTGCCCGCCGGCCACCGCCTCGATCGTCGAGGAGTCCGGGTACGAGTGGGGCGACGCCCGGTGGATGGCCGAACGCGACCGACGCCCCGCCCACTCCGCCCCGATGTCGATCTACGAACTGCACCCCGCCTCCTGGCGGCCGGGGCTGGGCTACCGTGAACTGGCCGAGCAACTGCCCGCCTATGTCAAGGAGATGGGCTTCACCCACGTGGAGCTGATGCCGCCGGCCGAGCACCCCTTCGGCGGCTCCTGGGGCTATCAGGTCACCGGCTACTGGGCACCCACCGCCCGGCTGGGCACCCCCGACGAGTTCCGCGCCCTGGTGGACGCGCTGCACCGGGCCGGAATCGGCGTGATCATCGACTGGGTGCCGGCCCACTTCCCGAAGGACGAGTGGGCGCTGGCCCGCTTCGACGGCACCCCGTGCTACGAGCACCCCGACCCGCTGCGCGCCGAGCACCCCGACTGGGGCACCCTGGAGTTCGACTACGGTCGGCGCGAGGTGCGCAACTTCCTGGTCGCCAACGCCGTGTACTGGTGCGAGGAGTTCCACGTCGACGGGCTGCGGGTGGACGCGGTCGCCTCGATGCTCTACCTCGACTACTCGCGCGAGGAGGGGCAGTGGTCGCCGAACGAGTTCGGCGGGCGGGACAACCCCGACGCGGTGCGCTTCCTCCAGGAGATGAACTCCACCGTCTACCGGCGCTGTCCCGGCGTGGTGACCATCGCCGAGGAGTCCACCGCGTGGGACGGCGTCACCCGGGCCACCCACGAGACCGGCGTCGACGGCGTCGGCGGGCTGGGCTTCGGCTTCAAGTGGAACATGGGCTGGATGCACGACAGCCTGGTGTACATGTCGAAGGACCCGGTGCACCGGGTCCACCACCACGGCGAGCTGACCTTCTCCATGGTCTACGCCTACTCGGAGAACTACGTGCTGCCCATCTCGCACGACGAGGTGGTGCACGGCAAGGGCGCGCTGGTCTCCAAGATGCCCGGCGACTGGTGGCAGCGGCGGGCCAACCACCGCGCCTACCTGGGGTACATGTGGGCCCATCCCGGTAAGCAACTGCTCTTCATGGGACAGGAGTTCGCCCAGGGCGCCGAATGGTCGGAGGAGGAGGGCCCGCAGTGGTGGGTCCTCGACCCGGGTTGGCCCGCCGCGCCGGACCACCGGGGGGTGCAGCACCTGGTGCGCGACCTCAACCACGTCTACCGCGACCACCCGGCGCTGTGGGAGCGGGACACCGAGCCGGCCGGCTTCTCCTGGATGGAGGCCAACGCGGCCGAGGACAACGTGCTGGTCTTCGCCCGGTACGCCGCCGACGGCACGCCGCTGCTGGCCGTGTGCAACTTCTCCCCCGTGGTGCGCTTCGACTACCGGGTGGGCGTGCCGGACGATGTGGAGCGTTGGGAGGAGATCCTCAACACCGACGACGAGCGCTACGGCGGCAGCGGCATCGACAACCCGGACGTCCTCAAGGCCGAGGACACCCCGTGGCACGGGCGCTCCACCAGTCTGGTGCTGACCCTGCCGCCGCTGGCCACCGTCTGGCTCGGCCCCGCGACCTGACCCCGACCGCTCTCCCGGCGCCGCTGCCGGGCTTCCCGGCACCGCGGCCCCCGCCCCCCGGCACCGACCGGCGGGAGCGGGGGCCGCCGTTCACGACCCTTACGAACAAAAGCGCGACAGCCCCCGTGAGCCGTGCCACATTCACCGAACCCACCGGTTACCGCGAGATGGCCGGAACGTTTCGGAGGATGAGTCATGGCGACGACGGAGACGCCGACCGCGGAGGCGCGGGCACGGCACGACGCGGGCCCCCGCCCCGGGGCCACGGAGGAACACCTTCCCCAACGACGGATTCGGCTGGGCCGAATCCTCGGCCCGGTGCTGGCCCTGGCGGCCTACCATCTGATCCCCGCCGACCCGGACCTGTCCACCGCCGCGCGGACCTCACTGGCCCTGGTCGTCCTGGTCGCCGTGTGGTGGATGACCGAGGCGCTGCCACTGGCCGCCACCTCCCTGGTGCCGATCGTGGCCCTCCCCCTGCTGGGGATCTTCCCGGTCGCGGAGGCCGCCGCCCCTTACGCGAACCCGATCGTCTTCCTCTTCCTGGGTGGCTTCGTCATCGCGTTGGCCATGCAGAAGTGGAACCTGCACCGGCGGATCGCCCTGCTCACGATGCGCGCCATCGGCACCAGACCCAAACAGCTGATGTTCGGCGTCATGGCCGCCACCTGGTTCCTGAGCATGTGGGTGTCCAACACCGCCACCACCCTGATGATGCTGCCGATCGGCACCAGCGTGCTGGCCCTGGTGATGGCCCGCCGAACCGCCGACGCGGACACCGCTCAGGACACCGCGCAGGACACCGGGACGGGCACCGGCACCGCCGCCGGGAAGGACGGCGGAACCACCGCGACCGCGACCCTCCCGGCCTCCCCGAACACCGCCGCCGACCGGGACGTGCGCAACTTCTCCGTCTGCATGATGCTCGGCATCGCCTACGCCGCCACCATCGGCGGTCTGGCCACCCTCATCGGCAGCCCGCCCAACCTGATCATGAGCGGCATCATGGAGGAGAGCTACGGCATCTCCATCGGCTTCGCCGACTGGATGATGCTGGGCGTGCCGCTCTCGGCGATCTTCCTCGTCATCGCCTGGCTGTTCCTGACCCGGATCGCCTATCCCACCGGGCTGAGCGACGTCATGGGCGGCCGCGAGGTCATCCAGCGCGAGCTGGACGACCTGGGCCCGATGTCCCGGGGCGAGTGGACCGTGCTGACCGTCTTCGCCTGCACCGCCCTGCTGTGGGTCTTCCGCGAGCCGCTCACCGAGTGGGACGCGCTCACCTCCGTGCTGCCCTTCATGGCCCACCTGGACGACACCTCGATCGCGATCACCGCCGTCGTCGCGCTCTTCCTGATCCCGGTCGACGCCCGGCGCGGGGTGCAGACGATGGACTGGCGGACCGTGCAGAACGGGGTGCCGTGGGGCGTGCTGCTGCTGTTCGGCGGCGGTCTGGCGCTGGCGAAGGCGGTGCAGGAGACCGGTCTCGCGGCCTGGATCGGCACGAAGATGGACGGCCTGGGCGCGCTGCCGGTCATCCTGCTCATCGCCGCGGTCTGTCTGATCATCCTGCTGCTCACCGAACTGACCAGCAACACCGCCACCGCCTCCACCTTCCTGCCGGTCCTGGCCGCCGTCGCGGTCGGCATCGCGGTGGACCCGCTGCTGCTGGCCGTTCCCGCCGCCATGGCCGCCACCTGCAGCTTCATGTTGCCGGTCGGGACCCCGCCGAACGCGATCGTGTTCGGTTCGGGCCACGTCACGATGGCCCAGATGGTCCGCGCGGGTCTGTGGCTCAACCTCATCGGCGTCGTGCTGATCACGCTGATGACACTGCTGCTCGGCGGTTGGGCGATGGGCATCGTCTTCTGACTCCCGTTCCCCTCTCCCGACCTCCCCCTCCC
>NZ_VKHT01000486.1 GCF_014141535.1 Streptomyces alkaliphilus
GTGCTCCTTCCCCCCGGGGGACCGGCGACGGACGCCCCGTCCCCCTGCGGACCGACCCACTTCCTCCCGGGGGTGCCCCCACGGGGGGACGACTCCGGGAATCTTGTGGGTCTACCGTCGGGGCTGTGACAGTCATCGAGACCCACAGCCTCAGCAAGCGGTACCCCGGGGTCACCGCGCTGGACCGGCTGACCGTGGACATCGGGCCGGGGGTCACCGGTCTGGTGGGCGCCAACGGCGCCGGCAAATCCACCCTGATCAAGATCCTGCTGGGGCTGGCCCCCGCCTCCGAGGGCAGCACCCGGGTCCTGGGACGGGACAGCGCGAGCGACGGCTCGGCCATCCGTGAACGGGTCGGCTACATGCCCGAACACGACTGCCTGCCGCCGGACGTCTCGGCCACCGAGTTCGTGGTGCACATGGCCCGGATGTCGGGCCTGCCCCGCACCGCCGCCCGGGAGCGGACCGCCGACACCCTCCGGCACGTGGGGCTGTACGAGGAGCGCTACCGCCCCATGGGTGGCTACTCCACCGGCATGAAGCAGCGGGTCAAGCTCGCCCAGGCCCTGGTGCACGACCCCGAACTGGTGCTGCTGGACGAGCCGACCAACGGCCTGGACCCGGCCGGCCGCGACGAGATGCTCGGCCTGATCCGTCGCGTCCACACCGACTTCGGGATCTCGGTGCTCGTCACCTCCCACCTGTTGGGGGAACTGGAGCGCACCTGCGACCACATCGTCGTCATCGACGGTGGGAAGCTGCTGCGCTCGCAGGCCACCACCGGCTTCACCGCCGACATCGGCTCGCTGGCCGTCGAGGTCACCGACAGCGACGCCCACCCCAACGGCACGGCGGCTCTGCGGGAGGCCCTGACCGCCGCCGGTCTGACCGTGGCCGAGGAGCCCGGCAGGCTCCTGCTGGTCGAACTCCCGGAGCCGACCGCGTCGCCCGCCCCGACCGACCGGCCCGACCCCCGTCCCGAGCCGTCCGCCACCGGCCCGGCCGGCGGGATCCGGGACGCGCACGACCTGGTCCGCGACACCGTCGCCGACCTCGGCCTGGGACTGGTCCGCATGGAACAGCGCCGCCACCGCATCGCCGAGGTCTTCCAGCAGCGGTCCGCGACCCCGGCCGCCCCCGACGAGCGGAAGGGAGCCCCCGCCGATGCCCGCTGAGACCCCCGGCACGCCCACCGGAGCACCGACCGTCCCGACCGCCCCGAGCGGCGGTCCGACCACCGCCGGCAACGGCGGACGCGGCGACGCCCGCATCCACGACATCGGCTACCGCGGCTACTCCGGCGAACGCCTGGGCCGCTCCGCCGGTCGTCGCGCGCTGTTCGAGCACTCCCTGCGCGGCGCCTACGGCCTGGGCCGCTCGGCCCGCTCCAAGGTCATGCCGTTCCTCCTCTTCGCGATCGTCTGCTTCCCGGCGGTCATCTTCGTCGCGATCGCCATCACCATCGGGCTGGACGAACTGCCGATCCGCTACAGCCAGTACCCGCTGTACATGGCGCAGCTCATCGCCCTGTACATCGCGTTGGCGGCGCCGCAGATGGTCTCCCTGGACCTGCGCCACCACACCACCCCGCTGTACTTCTCGCGGCCCATCGAGCGCGTCGACTACGTGCTGGCCAAGCTCGGCGCCCTGACCGCCGCGCTCTTCATCTTCACCGCGATCCCGCTGACCATCATGTGGATCGGAGCGCTGCTCGGCGAGCTCGACTTCGCCGACCAGATCCGCATGTACGGCCAGGGACTGGCGATGGCGGCGATCTTCGCGGTCCTGCACGCCTGCCTCGCGCTGCTCATCGCCTCCTTCACCCCCCGCCGCGGCTTCGGCGTCGCCGCCGTCATCGCCGCGCTGACCATCCCCTACTTCGCGGTGATCAGCGTGCAGTGGGTCCTCTACGACCAGGGCGGCACCACCGCCGTCACCTGGCTCGGCCTGCTGTCCCCCGGCACCCTGCTGGACGGCATCCAGGGGGCGCTCCTGGGCGGGAGGACCGACTACCCGGTGGGCACCGAACCGGGCACCGGCACCGGCCTGGTCTTCCTGCTGGTCGCGCTCGGCGTCTCCGCGCTGTGCGTGCTGCTCCTGTCGCGCCGTTACCGGAAGGTCGGGATCTGACCGTGGCCACCCTGCACATCGACAACGTCTCCCGCTGGTACGGAAACGTCGTCGCCGTCAACGACGTCAGCCTGGAGATCGGCCCCGGCGTCACCGGCCTGCTGGGCCCCAACGGCGCCGGTAAGTCCACCCTCATCCACATGATGGCGGGCTTCCTGGCCCCATCCACCGGGCGCGTCACCCTCGACGACCGGGTCATCTGGCGCAACGCCGAGGCCTACCGCTCCATCGGACTGGTCCCCGAGAGCGAGGGGATGTACGACTTCCTCACCGGCCGGGAGTTCGTGCGCGCCGCCGCCGAGTTGCACGGCCTGCCCGACCCCGGCGCCGCGACCGACCGGGCGCTGGCCACCGTGGAGATGGAGTACGCCGCCGACCGCCGCGTCTCCGGCTACAGCAAGGGGATGCGGCAGCGGGTCAAGATGGCCGCCGCCCTCGTGCACGAGCCGGCCGTGCTCCTGCTGGACGAGCCGTTCAACGGCATGGACCCCCGCCAGCGCATGCAGCTGATGGAGCTGCTGCGCCGGATGGGGGACGAGGGCCGCACCGTGCTGTTCTCCTCCCACATCCTGGAGGAGGTCGAGCAGCTCGCCTCGCACATCGAGGTGATCGTCGCCGGCCGGCACGCCGCCTCCGGGGACTTCCGGCGCATCCGCCGGCTGATGACGGACCGGCCCCACCGGTACCTGATCCGCTCCGACGACGACCGGACGCTGGCCGCCGCGCTCATCGCCGACCCCTCGGTCGGGGGCATCGAGTTCGACGCCGCCGAGAACGCGCTGCGCGTCCAGGCGTCCGACTTCCACCGCTTCGCGGAACGCCTGCCCCGTCTGGCCCGGGACCACCGGGTCCGTCTGCTCACCGTCTCGCCCTCGGACGAGTCGCTGGAGAGCGTCTTCGCCTACCTGGTCAGCGCCTGAGGAGCCCGTCCGATGTCCGTCACCACCCAGAAGCCGGCCGGCCGCGCCCCCGCCGGGCCGCGTCCCTACCACCCGACCGTCGCGCGGCTGACCCGCCGCGCCCTGCTGGGCCGCCGCAGGGCCCTCCTCCTGCTCGCCCTGCCCGCCCTCCTGCTGCTCATCGCCGCACTCATCCGGATCCAGGCGGGGGTCGACGACCGGGCGGCCGTCGAGATCCTCAACGGCTTCGCGCTGGCCGCGATGGTGCCGCTGATCGGTGTCATCGCGGGCACCGGCGCGATCGCCCCCGAGATCGACGACGGTTCCATCGCGCACCTGCTCGCCACGCCGGTGCGCCGCTCCACGATCATCCTCACCAAGCTGATCGTCGCCGTCGGCGTCACCCTGCTCTTCACCGTGCCGTCGATCCTGCTCGCCGGTGTGCTGCTCAACGAGAACAACCGGCAGGTCGCGGTGGCCTTCGCGACGGCGGCGGCGGTCGCCTCCGTCGCCTACGGCGCGATCTTCCTGATGCTGGGCGTGATCTCCCGCAACGCGGTGGTCATCGGCCTGATCTACGCGCTGGTGTGGGAGGCGCTGTTCGGACAACTGGTGCCCGGCGCGCAGACGCTCAGCGTGCAGCAGTGGTCCCTGTCGATCGCGCAGCGGATCGCCGAGGGCGGCACGGTGACCTCCGAGGTCTCCCTCGGGGTGGGTGTCACCCTGCTGTGCGTCACCACGGCCGGGGCGACCTGGTACGCGATGCGGAGGCTGCGGTCCCTCACCATGACGGGGGACTGACCCCGCGGGGCGGGAA
>NZ_VKHT01000487.1 GCF_014141535.1 Streptomyces alkaliphilus
CCCCCGACCCTCCCCACCGGCGGACGCGCCCCGGGCGCGTCTCCCCCACCAGGACACGCCGGGGGCTCCCCCGGCCACAGCCGTCGCCGTGGCGGACGGAACCGCCGACGACCGGGCGCAGACCGCTCCCGGCGCGGCGATGGAATTCATCAAGCCCCGACTGCGCGGCTGGCTGCACGCCGGGATGTTCCCCGCCGTGTTGGTGGCGGGCATCCTGCTCACGGCCCTCGCGCAGACCCCGGAGGGGCGGCTGGCCTGCGCGGTCTACACCCTCACGGCCTGCCTGCTGTTCGGCGTCAGCGCGCTGTACCACCGGGGGCGGTGGGGACCGCGGGCCATGGCCGTGCTGCGCCGGCTCGACCACGCCAACATCTTCCTGATCATCGCCGGCACCTACACGCCGCTGACGATCCTGCTGCTGGAGGACGGCCGGCAACAGATGCTGCTGTGGGGCATCTGGATCGCCGCCGCGGCCGGCATCGTCTTCCGGGTCTTCTGGGTGGGGGCACCGCGTTGGCTCTACACCCCCTGTTATCTCGCCATGGGGTGGGCCGCCGTCTTCTTCCTGCCCGACTTCCTGCGCGCGGGCGGCATCGCGGTCATGGTCCTGGTCGTGGTCGGCGGCCTGCTCTACAGCGCGGGCGGGGTCGTCTACGGGATCAAGCGCCCCAACCCCTCCCCCCGGTGGTTCGGCTTCCACGAGGTCTTCCACTCGCTCACCCTCGCGGCGTTCGTCGTGCACTACGTGGGGATCTCGCTGGTCGCCTACGGGGCGGGCTGATCCCCGGCCGCGCATCCCGGAGGCCTCGGGGTCAGGGGAGGTCGGGACGCAGCCGCTCGGCCAGTTCCCCCGGGTCGGTGGTGGGCGCGGAGCAGACGAAGTTCCGGCACACATACGCCGTCGCCCGCCCCTCCCGCAGCGGGCGGTCGCGCAGCAGCGGCGTGGTCCCCGGGTCGTCCGGCTCACCGAGCGCCACCGCCGCGCCCGGCGCGGTGGAGCGCAGCGCCACCCGGTGCAGCTCGGCGCGGAGCGGATCCCCGGGCGGGCCCACCACGGCCACCTCGCGCGGGCCGTCCAGCGCCGCCTCGGCCACCGCCAGTCCCCATCCGGCGAAGCGGGGTGCCCGGGGCGCCAGGGCCGTGACGATGCCCAGGGCCCGCTCGGCCGCCTCCCGGTAACGGGGCTCGCCGGTGTGGGCGGCATGGGTCAGCAGAGCCCCGGTGGCGGCCGTCCACCCGGAGGGGGTGGCGCCGTCCGTGGGGTCCTGCGGGCGCCGGATCAAGCGCTCGGCGTCGTCCGCCGTGTCGTACAGCGAGCCGTCGGCGTCCCGGAAGCGGGTGAGCACGACCTCCAGAAGGGTGCCCGCCAGGTCGAGCCAGGCCGACTCCCCCGTCACCGCGTACAGGGCGTGGAAGCCCTCGGCGACGTCCGCGTAGTCCTCCAGCACACCGGCGCCGCGTCCCGGCTCGCCCCCCAGCGAGGTGCGGGTCAGCCGGCCCTCGGCGTCCAGGTGCCGGCCGATGAGCAGGTCGGCGGCGCGCTCCGCGGCCTCCACGAGGTCCGGTCGGTCGAAGCAGGCCCCCGCCTCCGCGAGCGCGGCGATGGCCAGACCGTTCCAGGCCGCGACGACCTTGTCGTCCCGCGCCGGGCGCGGCCGGCGGTCGCGGGCGGCCAACAGCCGGCGGCGCACCTCGACGGGGAGGGCCTCGGCCGGGTCGTCCTCCGCGCCGTCCCCCGTCCCGCCCCCGGGGGCCGGGGGGAGGCGGAGCACCGAGCGCCCCTCCTCGAAGGTGCCCTCCCGCGTGACGCCCAACAGGTCGAGGGCTGCGGTCACGGTCTCCTCGTCCAGCCCGGCCAGTGCGTCGCGGACCTCCGCGGGTGTCCAGGCGTAGTGGGCGCCCTCGATGTGCGGCCCGTCCGGGTCGGCCGGGTCGGCGCTGTCGGCGTCCAGCGCGGAGGCGAACCCGCCCTCGGGGGTGCGCAGCTCGCGGATCATGAAGTCGGCGGTGTCCAGGGCGACCCGACGGGCCCACGAGGTGCCGTCCGCGCGCCACAGGTGGGTGTACACCCGACACAGCAGGGCGTTGTCGTAGAGCATCTTCTCGAAGTGGGGGACCGTCCACTCCGCGTCCACCGAGTACCGGGCGAACCCCCCGCCGAGCTGGTCGTGGATGCCGCCGCGGGCCATCGCGTCACAGGTGCGGCGCGCCATCTCCAGCGCACCGTCCGCGCCGGTGCGGGCGTGGTGGCGGAGCAGGAACTCCAGCACCATGGAGGGCGGGAACTTCGGCGCGCCGCCGAAGCCGCCGCGCGCGGCGTCGAACTCCCGGCTCAGCTGGAGCAGGGCCGCCGCCTGCTCGGCCGGTCCCGGCGGTTCGGGGAAGTCGCGGGGGCCCCGCCGCCCCGCCAGGTCGCGGGCGATGCGTCCGGCGACGTTCCCCACCTCCTCGCGGCGGTCGCTCCAGGCGGTGTGCACGCCCTCCAGCAACTGCCGGAAGGACGGCATGCCGTGGCGCGGCTCCGGGGGGAAGTAGGTGCCGAAGTAGAAGGGTTCGCCCTCGGCGTTCATGAAGACGGTCATCGGCCAGCCGCCCTGCCCGGTGGCGGCCTGCACGGCGTCCATGTAGACGGAGTCCACGTCGGGCCGCTCCTCGCGGTCCACCTTGACCGCCACGAAGCGGTCGTTGAGGTAGGCGGCGACATCCGGATCGGCGAAGGACTCCCGTGCCATCACGTGGCACCAGTGACAGCTCGCGTACCCGACGCTCAGCAGGATCGGTACGTCCCGGCGACGGGCCTCCTCGAAGGCCCCGGGCGACCACGGCCACCAGTCCACCGGATTGTCGGCGTGCTGCAGGAGGTAGGGCGAGGTCTCTTCGGCGAGTCGGTTGGCCATGGACCCATCCTGCCGGAGACCGCGTCCGCCGGCTCGACGGTGGGATGGGGAGGGTTGTCTCCCGACACCCGGAGGCCACCGGGCGTCGGACCGGGCCGACGCCCGGTGACGGGCTCAGGACTGGTAGGGCTTCGCGTCGATGACCTTGACCATGGCCATCTTGCCGTTCGGCAACTCGTACCGGGCCTCCTGACCGGCTCGCTTGCCGGTCACCGCGCCGCCGAGGGGCGACTGCGGGGAGTACGTCTCGATGTCGGAGGTCGCGAACTCCCGGGACGCCAGGAGGAAGGTCATCGTGTCGTCCTCGTCGCCGTCGAAGGCGATGGTGACGACCATGCCGGGGGCGACCACACCCGTGTCCGCCGGGGCCTCGCCCACCTTGGCGGTCCGCAGCAGGTGCTCCAGTTGGCGCACGCGCGCCTCCTGCTTGCCCTGCTCCTCCTTGGCCGCGTGGTATCCCGCGTTCTCCTTGAGGTCGCCCTCCTCGCGGGCGGCCTCGATCTTCTTGGCGATCTCGGTGCGTGCGGGACCCGACAAGTACTCCAACTCGGCTTTGAGCTGGTCGTACGCCTCCTGGGTCAACCAGGTGACGCTCTCGCTGGTCTGGGTCACAAGTGGCTCCTAGGAACTTTTGGCGGAATACAAACAAGGCCCGACCCGGAAGGCGGTGACGCCCCGGGTGGGCGAAACATCAATCGTACCGAAGAGGCGATCGAGTCGCCCTGGAATTACCCTGCGGGGTCGTCGGCAAACCGGCAATCGACTGTTCGACGCCGGGTCGTGATCCGTTCCCCCGGTCGTCACGGGGGCGACACCGCGTCGCGGTGGGCCCCGCCGGGGCGGGCGGTGTCACCCCCGGGGGTGACCGGATGTCCGCCGCGTGGCGGCCCGCGGCGCTTCCACCCGGGGACGGAGGGGAGGGGCGCGACCACGGAGGGAACGGGAC
>NZ_VKHT01000488.1 GCF_014141535.1 Streptomyces alkaliphilus
GCCTCGACCCCCCGCCCCAAAGGACGTGCGGGGTCCGATCCGCGCCGGCTGACCCCGTCCGCGTCGGCCCGGAGGCGGCTCAGCCCCCGCTCGGCGCGGGCTCGGCCGGCCGTACGAGGCCGAAGGGCGCGCCCTCGGGGTCGGTCGCCCGCACGAACTCGCCGAAGGGGGCCCGCTGCACCGCCCCCAGCACCTTTCCGCCCAGACGGGTCACCCGTGCGGCGGCCTCCTCGGGGTCGGCCACCGAGAAGTAGGTCACCCAGCACGCGCCGTGCCCCGGTGGCAGGCCGGCCGTGCCCACCCCGTGGATCCCGGCCACCGGACGGTCGTCGTGATACAGCACCACGTAATCCTCGGTGGCCCCGGTGCCGTCCGCCGTTCCGGTGCCGTCGATGGCGCCGTCACGGCGCTCCGGCCGCGGATCGTCATCGAAGACCAGTGAGTAGAACTTGCTCACCATCGAGGACTCCACGGTCACCAGCTCGGTCCACACCGGGGACCCCGGACGGGTGGAGAAGGGGGTGCCGTACTCGACACCGGCCTGCCAGACCCCGAAAACCGCGCCCAGGGGATCGGCGGCCAGGGCGACCCGGCCGGCCTGCTCCACATCCATCGGCCCGACCGCCGGCGTGCCGCCGCACTCGCGCACCCGATCGGTGGTGGCGTCGGCGTCGGCGGTGGAGAAGAACGGCACCCAGTCCACGGGGTGCCTGCGCCCCGGCGCCATCCCGCCCAGACCGGCGATCGGACGACCGTCCACCATCGCGTTGAGGTACGGGCCCAACATCTCCGGACCCGCCTCGAACTCCCACCCGAACAACTCCCCGTAGAACCGCCGACCGGCCGACAGGTCGTGCATCATCACGCTGACGAAGCACGGGACGCCGGGGGTGGGTCCGCTCACGGATTCGGTCATCGTCGCCTCTCCTCGGAACTGAACCGGGCGCTTCCGGGGCCTCGCGCTCCCGGTGCCGTTCGGCGGACACCGTCCGAACCGTCGGCCGGCCCCGGTCGCCCGGGGCCCGGGGCGATGACACCGGTGTCACTGTCGATGCTCCCACCGATCTCCTCCCGCGTCGTCATGCGGGGCCGGTACGGGCCGGGGTGTCGTGGGTTTTCGTCCGAACTTCCCCCCGACCACTCCGCGCCGTACCGAATCGGTCACCATCGGTGTCCGGAAAGGGTGGGAACGGGCGGACGGCGACGCGGCCCCGGCTTCCCGCCCGCAGGGCGCCCGCACGGGACAATGACCCCATGACCGCAGCGATCATCTCCCCGGACGAACTCGCCGCCGTGCTCGCCGACCCCCACACCGACGCGGACCCCCCGGTCCTGCTCGACGTGCGATGGAACCTCGGCGGACCGCCCGGCCGTGAGGAGTACGGGCGCGGCCACCTGCCCGGCGCGGTGTGGATCGACCTGGAGACCGAACTCGCCGGATCGCCCGGACCCACCGGCCGCCACCCCCTGCCGTCCCCCGACGTCCTGCGGGACGCCATGCGGCGAGCCGGCGTGAACGACGACTCCCGGGTGGTCGTGTACGACGGCGGACAGGGATGGGCCGCCGCCCGCGCCTGGTGGCTCCTGCGCCACGCCGGACACGAACACGTCCGTGTCCTGGACGGGGGACTGGCCCGCTGGAACGGCCCGCTGGCCACCGTGGACCCGAACCCCCGACCGGGGAACTTCACCCCCCGGTACGGCGCCATGCCGGTGCTGGACGCCGAGGGGGCCGCCCGACTGGCCCGCGACGGGATCCTGCTGGACGCCCGGGCCCCCGAACGCTATCGGGGTGAGAACGAGCCGATCGATCCGGCGGCCGGACACATCCCCGGCGCCCGCTCGGCCCCCACCGCATCCGCCGTCGGCCCGGACGGCGCGCTCCTGCCGGCCGACGAACTGGCCGCCCGCTTCACCGCGCTCGGCGTCACCCCGACCGCGGAGACCGGGGTCTACTGCGGCTCGGGTGTCTCGGCGGCGCAGCAGGTGTTGGCCCTGTCCCTGGTCGGGGTGCGGGCCGCCCTGTACCCGGGTTCGTGGAGTGAGTGGTGCGCCGATCCCTCCCGACCGGTGGCGGTCGGCCCCGAGCCCGGCTGAGCGGGGCCCGCCCCCGACCACGACGCGGCGGCGGGGACCGATCCACCCTCCGGACCGGACCCCGCCGCCGCGTGCCGGGTCACTCCTGCTTCTTGCGGCGGGTACCGAAGACGATCTCGTCCCAGCTCGGCACCGCCGCCCGCCGACCGGGCCGGACACCGTCCGCCTCCGCCTGCCGGTCCGTGGTGCCCACCAGGCGATCCCGGTGACCGCTGACCGCCCGGGGCATCAACACGTCCGCGTACGCCGCACCGGCGCCCGCCGCGGAGGCCGTGCGTTCGGCCGGGGGCTCCTCCTCGATCCCCTCCTCGGCGACCTCCGGCTCCTCGTCCTCCGGCGGGGGACGGTCCGGCACCACCAGGTCGCCCCGGAAGCTGGGCACCGCCTCCAACAGACTGGTCAGCGAGTCCTGGTCGTTCGAGGCGGAGGCAGCCACGGGCTCCGCCGATCGCTCCCGGCCGGTCCGGCCCCGGTTCGCCTCCCGCTCACTCTCCCGCGGCAGGCGGGCGATGCGCGGGACGAAGGGTGTGCTGGGGGAGGGCGTGTCGTCCACGTCCCCGAGCAGCGCCCGGGCCTCGTCGTCCACCGCCTGGACCAGTCGGCGCGGTGGGTCGTACATCCAGCTCGCCGAGTGCGTCTCCCCGGCGACCCGGTAGACCAGCAGGATCTCCCAGGTGCCGTCGTCCCGCCGCCAGGAATCCCAGCGCACCGTGTCCCGGTCGGCGCCGCGCACCATCAGCCGCTCCGCGACCGCGTCGCCCAGTTGCGGGCCGGTGGTCTCACCGGACCGCCGCACGGGGGTCTTGCGGGCGCGCTCGGCCATGAAGGCACGCTCCGCGAGGACCGGCCCCTCGAACCGCCGCACGCGCTCCACCGGGATGTTCGCGAACTGCGCGACCTCCTCGGCGGTGGCGCCGGCACGTATCCGGGCCTGGATGTCGCGGGGGCGCAGATGGCTTTCGACCTCGATCTGCCCCAACCGCGCACGATCGTTGCGCACGGCGGCGCGCAGGCGTTCGTCGATCGGCAGGGTGTATTCCGTGTTGTCGGCAGCCTTCAGCACCAGCCGTGTGCCGTCGTTGCTGACGGCCACGACACGCAGTTCGGGCATGAGGACCTCCCGGGTGGTGCCTGCCGACGTCACGTGCGTCGCTGGTTCTCGCTGGTACGAGTGTGGCCTGCCCGGGTGCAGCCTGCCACAACCCTGCGGACTTGCCCGATGCCTCGGGCCCGGGGCCCTGACGCATCGTCCTGTCGACGCCCCGCACCCCGCCACCCCGTGGGACCGATGGGTTCGGACCTTTTCGGACGGCCGGTCGGCCGACGCCGCCGGAATGGCCACACTACTCCATCGGGGCCATCCGGGAGGGGTGGACGCGCCAACCCGGTCCCGCTCCCGGGTCGGCGCCGGAGCGCCCGGAAAGCCCCGCGGAACCACCGGAACCGGTCGGCTCCCCGGCCGGAACACCGGCCGGAACACCGGGCGGAACACCGGGCGGAACACCGGGCGGGAACCGGGGAGCGGGACCGCGGATGGTGGTCGGGGACGCGCGTCCCCGCTCGGCCGACCGGCACGGACGGGCCGTCACAAGGCTTTCCCGCGGCCCCGGGACGCCGGTGCGCGGGACCACCCGGATGGCGGTCACCGGATCGAGGTGTCCCGGGGCGGAACATCCCCGGGACACCACCTCACGGCCGACGAGGGGGCGTGAGGGGGAGCGCGGGGTGGCGCGCCGGGGTGCGG
>NZ_VKHT01000489.1 GCF_014141535.1 Streptomyces alkaliphilus
GGTGTACGCCCGGGGGCCCGGTGACATCGAGGCCCGTCTGCGGGCCCGGGGCCTGACCGTGACCGCGAGTCCCAACTCCTCGCTGCGCCTGTTCGGGGAGTGAGGTCGGGGGCTTCCGATGTCACCCGGCACGCCCGCCGGGGCGGCCGGGGGGGTCGGGTACGCTCGGAGGCGTCCGTATCCGTTCCGAGGCGGCAGAAGAGGGGGTGGGGTTGATGACCGTGCTCGAGGCCACCGCGCACGGCGCCCGGGTCACCCTCACGCCCCGGGTCGTGGCCTGACACCGTTCCGTTCACCCCGCCGGGAGCGTGAGCCGGGGGCCTTTGATCGACCCCACTTCGGAAACGGACCTTCCTTCGCCATGACCACTTCTCAAAGTTCATGGGACACGCGTGCCGAGACCGGCGCCGACATCCCCGCCATCCGTCGGATCAACCTCGCCGCCTTCGAGACCTCCGCCGAGGCCGACCTCGTCGACGCGCTGCGCCGCGACCCGTCCTGGATCGACGGCCTCTCCCTGGTCGCCCGCGACGACCACGGCACCCCCGTCGCGCACGCGTTGCTGACCCGGTGCCACATCGGTGAGGTGCCGGCGCTGTGCCTGGCGCCGTGCGCCGTCCTGCCCGGGCACCAACGTCGGGGCGCCGGTTCGGCGGCCATCCGGGCCGCCCTCTCGACGGCCCGGGAACGGGGCGAGCGCTTCGTCACCGTGCTCGGCCACCCGGACTACTACCCCCGGTTCGGATTCGGCCGGGCGTCCGCACACGGCATCGGCCTGACCATCGAGGTCCCGGACGAGGCACTGATGGCCCTCGCCCTCGTCCCCGACCATCCGTTGCCGAGCGGAACGATCCGCTACGCCGCGCCCTTCGGCATCTGATTCCCCGGGCGGCGGGACGTTCCGGGGTCGGTACCTGTCAGCCGCCCCGGAAGTGGTCGGCGTACTCGGCCACCCACTGCTCGAACGTGCGAGCCGGGCGCCCCGTCACGCGCTCGACGGTGTCGTCGACGGTCGTGGCGGTCCCGGGAGGTGCGGCGTACCACCCGATGACGTATTCGGCCTCCTCCGGGGAGACGCCGCCGGCCACCAGCCGCTCGACCGCCCGGTCGTGCGGGATCGGGACGAAGGCGATGTCCCGGTCGAGCTCCCGGGAGAGGAGGGCGACACGTTGTCGTGGGGTCAGAACCTCGGGCCCGGTGAGGTTGTACACCTCCCCGGCGTGGCCGTCCTCGAGCAGGGCGACCGCCGCCACCGCCCCGATGTCGGCCTGGTGAACCAGCGCGCTGGGCCGGTCGTAGGGCTCGCGGACCACGCCCTCCCCGCGAATCGAGTCGCTCCAGGTGAGCGTGTGGGACATGAATTCCTGCGCTTCCAGGCGCGTCCACTCCACCCCCGACTCCGCCACCGCCCGCTCGACCGGGCCGACCCGCCCGTCCCACAGGACGGTGATGCGCCGCACGCCCGCCCCGATCGCCCGTCGCACCAGCTCCGGCCCGACCTCGGCGAGCCCCTCCACCGCTGTGATGTGGAGGCGGTCGTACCCCGCGAGGGCGGCCTCCCACGTCCCCGGCTCCGTGTGCGCGCCGGCCACCGTCTCCACCGCGGCCGGGAACCTCCAGGCCGCGGCGGCCGGATTCCGGGTCAGTGCCCGTACCCGCTCCCCTCGGCGAACCAGCTCCGCCACCACGTGTCGCCCCGTGTTCCCGGTGGCGCCCGTCACCAGTGTGGTCATGGCTCAACCCCTTTCGTCCCCGGGAACGCTAGAAGTTCAATCGCGCTTGAGGTCAAGGGGTGTGTCCGCGTGTCGGTCGAGGCGGCCCGTCGACACCCGTGAGCGGCAGGGACCGATCGGCTTCACCACAGCACCGCGCAGCCGCGGCGTTCCAGTTCGGCGACGAGATCCGGCGGGGGGTCGAACGGATTCCACCGCAGGTCGAGCTTCTCCAACGCCGGCAGGTCGAGGACGGTGGCGG
The DNA here is from genome assembly GCF_014141535.1 of Streptomyces alkaliphilus. Lineage (GTDB taxonomy): Bacteria > Actinomycetota > Actinomycetes > Streptomycetales > Streptomycetaceae > Streptomyces > Streptomyces alkaliphilus. The sequence goes on from NZ_VKHT01000489.1 coordinate 1,975, forward strand.
GGAGACCGGTCAGGCGGTTGGCCCGCAGGTCCAGGTGCCGCAACCGGGGCAGGGCGGTCAGGATCACCGTCGTTCCGGCGGGCCCCGCCGCCCCGGCCGTCACAGGGCGCGCCCCCTCTTCGACACGGCCGGGGACCGGGCCTCCCGCAGCGCCGGCACGAGCAGGGCGAGGAGACCGGTGAGAAGCACGGCCAGGGCACAGCACAGCAGGGCGACCCGGGCCGAGGCCCACTGGGCCAGCAGCCCCAGCGCGAGGTTCATCCCCACCAGCGGGAGGCTCTGCACCACGGTCACCACCGACTGCACCCGGGCCAGGTAGCCCTCCGGGGTGGTACCCGGCATCAACGGGGCGATGTTCGCGCCGAAGGTCCCGTTGCCCGCGCCGATCACCAGCGAGGCGAGGAGGCCCACCAGTGGGTTCGGCGCCACCGCCAGGACGCCGACGCCGGTGCCGGCCGCCACCGGCCCCGGACCGGCCGCCGTGCCGGGGCGGGCGGCACCGCCCCGGGCCAGCACCACCAGGGCGACCGAGACGATGCCCACCGCCCGGGCGCCGATCAGCACGCCCGTCTCGTGTGGCCCCCAACCCTCCTGGCGTGCCAGTACCGGGGCCAGCAGCGAGATCACCGGCAGGAGGAAGCCGGCTGCCACGGCCGTGACCGCCAGACCGGAGAGCAGGACCGGCGTGTGCCGGCACACCCGCAGGCCGGCGGCGATGTCTCCCCACAGACCGGAACGTCCGGCCGACGGAGCGGAGGACGGGGACGGCATCGACCGCGCCGGCGGTGTCCCCCGGCCATCCGGGTGGCGGCGCAACCACAGCAGCACCGCCAACAGAACCGCCGGGCCGACCGTCGCGACCACCAGGGGGCCCGAGGGGCCGAACACGTCGAACAACGCGCCCCCGGCCGCTCCCGAGGCGAACAGCACCAGCTGCACGCCGGTCTGCCGCAGCGCCATGGCACGCGGCAGACTCTCCGGGCCCACCAGGCGGCGCGGCATCGAGCCCGAGGCGGGCAGGTCGAAGGCGTCCAGCACGCCGATCACCAGGGCCGCCGCGAACAGCAGCGCCACCGGGGTGCCGACGAGGGAGACCGCCACCGCCAGGGTCGCGACCACCGCCAGGGACGACGCGGCGCAGAGCGTGAGGATCCGCCACGCCCCGATCCGGTCGGCCACCACGCCGCCGACCAGCATCAGCACGGCCCGCGGCAGGTTGATCAGGGCGAGCATCATCCCCGCGACGGCGCCACCGTGTCCGGCGGCGGCCCACCCGAGCGCGAAGTACAGGACGCCGCCACCGAACAGCGAGACGAGCCAGCCGGTCAACCAGAGCCGGAAGACGCCCGGTAAGGCGGGCCGCCGCGCATCGGGGGGCGCGATTTCGGACCCCGTGGCCGGGGCGGGGGAGGACACCATGCCCGGCATTCTGGCCCCACCACCGACACTCCCCGTCGATGACGGCCGGTCAGCTCCCGCGGCGGTGAAGGCCGGTGACCGCGGAGACCCACACCATGGCGGTGATGCCACCCACGGCCAGGGCGAGGGAACCGGCCGGGGTGCCGCTCATCGCCCATGCGTTGCCGACCAGCAGGAGTGTGCCCGCCACCCGGGAAGCGGTCGCGTGCCGTCGCAGGCCGGCCCGGGAGAAGTTCCGCCCCAGAACCCAGCAGGCGAGGATCAGGGCGAGGAAGGAGAGCGCCCCCGCCATCAGGTGGCCCACGGCGTGCCAGGAGAGCGAGGCGGGTGCGCCCTCCGGTGTTCCGGCGGGGAAACCGTCCGCCGGATCCATCACCAGCACCCCGGCCGCGACCATCCCCATCCCGGCGAGGCCGACCAGTCGGGGCGCCCACACGCCTCC
>NZ_VKHT01000049.1 GCF_014141535.1 Streptomyces alkaliphilus
CGGGGGCTCCTCGGTCCGCTCGGCGGCGGGGTGCAGGGTGAGGAACCGATCGAGGCCGGTGACGGTGAACACACGCGCCACATGCGGCTTGGGACCGACCAGGCTCAGCCGGGAGCCGGCGGTCCCGGCACGGTGGTGCGCGCCGACGAGCGCGGTCAGGCCGGTGGAGTCGCAGTACTCCAGACCCGACAGGTCGAGGATCACCTCGGTGTCGGGCGCGAGGGGAAGGTCGGCGAACTCCCGGTTGAGGCGCGGGACCGTGTGGTGATCCAGCTCACCGTCCAGGCGCAGCCGGATCGGCCCGGTCGGGTCGGTCCCACGGGTGATGGTCAGGGTGCTACCGGCCTCGGTCACGGTGCCTCCCGGGTGGGAACGGAGCGGCGGACGACCACGGCCCGGAGCCTCGGGGATCGGGGGTGCGCGGGCCGGTTGGGGGGTCTTCTCATCGTCTCTCCGCAGGGGACACGGCGCTGTCTCGTGCCGAGCCGGAGGGGGATCCCCGGGGCCGCCGGTTTATCCTACGAAATCGCGGAGCGTGTGCGGAGCGGTGCCGGTCCTCGTGTCGAGGTCCGGCCACGGCATCCGCCGGTCCGGTATGTCCGGCGCCGCCGCGCCCCGAACGGCGGGGCCGACGCGCGCCGGGGCCGGTGCGGGACAAGCGGACAGCGGGAACGCGAAGGACTCGAGGTACCCGAGGGGCTCGAGGGATTCAGAGGAATTCAAGGGACCCGAGGGACCCGAGGAACTCAGAGGAGAGGTGCCGCGTGGCAGGGCCTGAAGACGCCGGTCGGGAACGTCCGGTGGCCACCGGACACCGGGTGTTCTCCGCCGATCCGGAGGTGGGCGGCGACCTGGCAGCCGTGGACTGGGCGGCCACCCCGCTCGGGCCGCCGGAGGAATGGCCCCAGAGCCTGCGAACCGCCGTGAGCATCCTGCTGTCCTCCCGCTTCCCGATGTGGATGGCGTGGGGGCCGGACCTGACGTTCTTCTGCAACGCCGCCTACCGCCGCGACACCCTGGGGCAGAAGTACCCCCGGGCGCTGGGCCGGCCCGCCCGGGAGGTGTGGGCGGAGATCTGGGACGACATCGGCCCCCGCATCGACACCGTGCTGGCCACCGGTGAGGCCACCTGGGACGAGGCCCTGCGACTGTTCCTGCAACGCTCCGGTTACCCCGAGGAGAGCTATCACACCTTCTCCTACAGCCCGCTGTGGGACGACGCCGGCGCCGTGGTCGGGATGCTGTGCGTGGTCAGCGAGGACACCGAGCGCGTCATCGGCGAGCGCCGCATGGCCACCCTGCGCGACCTGGGCTCGGACCCCAGCGTGATCCGCACCGAGCAGGAGGTCATGGCCTTCGCGGCCCGGCAGCTCGGCCGCAACCCCTACGACCTGCCCTTCACCCTGACCTACCTGTTCGGGGACGACGGGTCCGCCCGGCTGGCCGGCTCCTCCGGCGTCCGCCTCCCGCACCCCGTCGCCCCGGCCGTGATCGCGGCCGACGCCACCGACCCGGTGTGGCCCGTGCGGGCCCTGGCGCGCGGGGAGGCGGTCCCGGTGTCGCTGGAGGAGGCCGGTGTCCCCGATCCCCCCGCCGGGGGCTGGCCGGAGCCCCCCGCCCGGGCGCTGGCGGTGCCGCTGTTGCGGCAGGGCGACACACCCCACGGCTTCCTGGTGGTCGGGCTGAACCGGTACCGGCTGCTGGACGACGGCTACCGGGGCTTCGTCGAGTTGACGGCCGGTCACCTGGCCGCCGGCCTCGCCTCCGCCCGCAGCTACCGAGCCCAGCAGCGGCGTGCCGAGGAACTGGCCGAGCTGGACCGCGCCAAGACCACCTTCTTCTCCAACATCAGCCACGAGTTCCGCACCCCGCTGACGCTGATCATGGGACCGGTGGAGGAACTGCGTTCCCGACTGGCCGAGTCCGACCCCCGGGTCCGGGAGGAACTCGAGGCCATACACCGCAACGGTCTGCGGCTGGGCAAACTGGTCAACACCCTGCTGGACTTCTCCCGCATCGAGGCCGGCCGCATGCGGGCCCGCTACGAGCCCACCGACCTGGCCGCCTTCACCGCGGAACTGGCCGGCGTCTTCCGCTCCGCGATCGACCGGGCCGGCCTCGCCCTCCGGGTGGACTGCGACCCCGTGGACGAGCCGGTGTTCATAGACCGCGGCATGTGGGAGAAGGTGATGCTCAACCTGCTCGGCAACGCGCTGAAGTTCACCTTCGAGGGGACCATAGGCGTCACCGTGCGCCGCGAGGGGGGCCGGGCCGTCGTGGTCGTCGCCGACACCGGCATCGGCGTGCCACGGGAGGAGGTCCCGCGGCTGTTCGAGCGGTTCCACCGCATCGAGAACGCCCGCTCCCGCTCCAACGAGGGCAGCGGCATCGGACTGGCCCTGGTGCAGGAGTTGGTCGGCCTGCACGGCGGCACCATCACCGCCGAGTCCACCGAGGGCGAGGGCACCCGTTTCACCATCGCCCTGCCCTTCGGCCACGCCCACCTCCCGGCCGATTCGGTGGCCCCGGAGTCCGCCGACGGCAAGGTGTCCATCGCCGCGGACCCCTATGTGCAGGAGGCGCTGCGGTGGCTGCCCGCGGACACCTCCACCGGCACCGCGACCCCCGTCGGCCCCGGGCAGGGAGCCGGGGTACGGGCGGCCGGAAGCGCGCCGGACCCCCGGGCCTCCTGCCCCACCGCCCGGGCGCGGGTGCTGGTGGCCGATGACAACGCCGACATGCGCGAGTACCTCACCCGTATCCTCACCGGCGCCGGGTACGAGGTCGCCACGGTCACCGACGGCCGACAGGCCCTGGACGCCATCCGTCGGGAGAGTCGGGAGACCCGCGACCGGGAGCCGTTCGATCTGGTGGTCAGCGACGTGATGATGCCGGTCCTGGACGGCCTGCGCCTGGTGGCCGAGGTGCGTGCCGACCCGCGCACGGCGTCCGTGCCGGTGCTGCTGCTGTCGGCCCGGGCCGGGCAGGAGGCGTCGATCGAGGGACTGGAGGCGGGCGCCGACGACTACCTGGTCAAGCCGTTCGCCGCGGCCGAACTCCTCGCCCGGGCCCGCGCCACCATCGAGATGGCCCGACTGCGCAGCCGGCAGGCGCACTGGCGCGCCGCCCTGGTGGACTCCCTCCAGGAGGCGTTCTTCGTCTGCGACGAGCAGGGCGCCGTCGTGGAGATCAACACCGCCTTCACCGAGATCCTCGGCTACGGCCCCGAGAACCTGCCCTACGCGCCCACCCACCCCTGGTGGCCGGACGCGGAGACCGACCCGGAGGGCCACCGGCGGGTCGGCGAGGCGTTCGAACAGCTGATGGGCAACCCCAGGGGCTCCTACACCATCCCCCTGCGCCACCGCGACGGGCACCGGCTGTGGGTGACCGCCACCTTCGCGCGCGCCCGCGACCCCGAGACCGGGAACGGCGTCACGGTCGGCACCTTCCGCGACGTCACCGCCGAGCACCACGCCATCCAGCGGGAGACCGCCCTGGCCGCGCTGAGCACCGGCCTGGCCGGGGCCGCCGGTCTGCACGAGGCCCTCCCGGCGGCGCTGGGCGAACTGAGGACCCTGTGGTCCGCGCGGCGTGTCCTGGCGGCCGTCTTCGACGACGGCGACGCGCCCTCGCTCACCGACACCGACGGCGAGCAGTGGCGGGAACTGTCGGTCGACCAGCGACGGACACTCATCGACCTGCGCGACCAACCCCCGCTCACCCCCGTGACCCACGGCACCGGCATCGGCATCCTGCTGGAGCACCCCGAGGGCCCGTTGGCCCTGTGGATCGAGCTCGGGGAGCGGCGTCCCTTCACCGCCGAGGACCAGGTGCTGCTGTCCCTGCTGGCCGGCCGGTTGGCCCAGGGACTGAGCCGGATCCACCAGATCGACCAGCAGCGCAGAACCGCCATAGCACTGCAACGCGCCATCCTCGGGCCCTCCCACCTGCCCGACGGTTTCGCCGTGCGCTACGAGCCCGCCGGCCGGCCCCTGGAGGTCGGCGGCGACTGGTACGACACCATCGCCCTGCCCGACGGACGCATCGGCATCGTGGTCGGGGACTGCGTCGGACGCGGCCTGGAGGCCGCCACCGTCATGGGGCAGTTGCGCAGCGCCTGCCGCGCCCTGCTCCTGCAGGACGCCGGTCCCGCGCAGACCCTCATGGCACTGGACCGCTTCGCCGCCGGGATCCCCGGCGCGACCTGCACCACCGTCTTCTGCGGCGTCCTCACCCCGGAGACCGGGCGGCTGGTCTACTCCAGCGCCGGGCACCCGCCGGGCATCCTCGCCCGCGCCGACGGCACCACCGGCCTCCTGGACGAGGGCCGTTCCGCCCCCCTGGCGGTCCGCCCCGGAGCGGAACGCCCCGAGGCGGAGTGCCTGGTGCCGGCTCGCGCCACGCTCCTGCTGTACACCGACGGCCTGGTCGAACGCCGACGACGTCCGCTGACCACCGGCATAGACCAGGCGGGCGAGGCGGTCCAGGAGGGCCGGGACGTGGCGGTCGACGACCTCGCCACCCGGCTCATGGAACGCCTGGCACCCACCGGCGGCTACGACGACGACGTCGCCCTGCTGCTCTACCGTCACCCGGCGCCGTTGGAGATGACCTTCCCCGCCGAGTCCTCCCAACTGGCGCCCGTCCGCAAGGCCCTGCGCAGTTGGCTGGACCAGTGCGAGCTGCCCCCCGGCACCACGCAGAGCGTGCTGGTCGCCGCCGGTGAGGCCTGCGCCAACGCCATCGAGCACGGTCACCGGGACGCCCCCGGGAAGATCGTCAGATTGCGCGCCGAGGCGTTCGTCGACGACCTGCGGCTGACCATCGCCGACACCGGACACTGGAAAACCCCGCAACCCGAACTCAACACCCATCGCGGTCGCGGGGTCACCCTGATGCGTGCGTTGATGCAACAGGTCACGATCACCCCCGGCCCGTCCGGTACCACCGTCGACATGCACCTGAGGATCGCCTGATGACCACCTCGCTCACCCTCACCTCCGGTCGGCGCCCCGACGGCCGGGCACAGTTGGCCGTCACCGGTGAGATCGACATGAGCAACATCGACACCTTCGCCAGGGCCCTGGACGACGTCGTCGGTCACCTGGTGGTGGACCTGACCGAAGTGGGGTACCTCGACAGCGCGGGCCTGAGCGTCCTCTTCGCCAGGGCCGACCGCCTGGAACTGGTGATCTCCCCGCTCCTGGAGCCGGTCCTGACGATCTCCGGCCTCACCGACCTGACCACCGTCCACACGACGAGCCCCCCGGAGGCCCCCACCGGGCGGTGACCGGCCCCCGGGAGCGGCCGGGGGCCGGTCGGTCACCCGTCCGGACCGGTCGCGATGGCGGTGGGGCGGGGCGGTGACGAGAGTGGGATTCCCGGCGATTCCGTCGCCGCCCCGTGCCGCCCCGCCCGAAGGAGAACCGTCGTGTCCGAACGCAACACCCTGATCCGCAGCCTGCACGATATGGGACTGGCCGCGTGGTTCGGCGGCTCGCTGATGGGAGCGGTCGGCCTCAACGGCGCCGCCGCGGATGAGAGCGACTCGGACACCGCCCGGGACCGCATCGCCTCCTCCGGTTGGGCGAAGTGGACCCCGGTCAACGCCGCCGCCATCGGAGCCCACCTGTTCGGCGGCGGCGGGCTGCTCGCCGCCAACGCCCACCGCATCGCCCACCAGCAGGGCGTGGGGGCCTCCACCACGGTCAAGACCGTCCTCACCGGAGCCGCCCTGGCCGCCACCGCCTACGCCCGGGTCCTGGGCAAGAAGATCGAGCTGGCCTCCTCCTCCGACGTGCGGGACAAGGAGAAGGCCGCCCGGCACCCCATCGACATCGACGACGCCCGGCGCCGCCTCGCCATGGCGCAGTGGGCGGTGCCGGCCCTCACCGGCTCCCTGGTGGTGCTCAACGCCCTGCACGGCGAACAGCAGCGCCCGGCCGAGCAGACCCGCGGCATGTTGGGACGCGGCGGGCTCGCCCACCCCCCGGCGTTCCGCGAGGCGATGCACCGACTGCCCGTCGGCAGGTGACACCCCGCCGGTGACGACCGGCGCTCCCCGGGGCGGGACCGCACGCCGGTGCCCGGGCGCCCGACGCCGCCCGGGCACCACCACCCCCGGCACCGGACCGGCGGGGGTAGCCTCGTGCCGGGGCCCGGCCGGCGGGGTGGGGCACCGGCGGGAGACCATACCCGCCGGGAAAGGCGGCGGGATGCGCATCGGGGGGAACGACCGGCCTCCCCGGTTCCCCTGCCTGCTGTTCGACGACGACGGTTGGCTGATCCCGTGCGAATCCGAGGACGACGTGCAACTCGCCGTCGAACCGGACTTCCTGTACGACATCGAGGCCGCCTTCGACTCCCGGGGGTGTCCGCTGGTGCTGACCGTGCGGGACGACGAGTGGATCGTTCCGCGGGTCGCCGGACCACCGGAACCGGATGACCTGGCCGTCGGGGTGCGAGGATTCTTCCGGGCCTGGACGGATGCTCCGGCGCCCGACCTGAGCGGCGGGGTCGAGCAGTGGGTCCCCGAGGTGATCCGGCTCGTGCGGACCACCGCGACACGGCGCCGCCGCAGGGAACCGAACGACCCGGCCGGGCGATGAGCGCGGCCCCCGGCCCCGGGACCGCGCCGCTCATCGCCGCGGGGGTGGATCGATCTCGGCCCAGAGGGTCTTGCCGCCCTCCGGTTGCGGTTCGGTGCCCCAGCGGTCGACCAGGGCGTCGATCAGCGCCATGCCGCGCCCCGACTCGCTGTGCGGCGGCGGACTCTCCCACCGCGCGGGCATCCGGTCGCCCCGGCTGTCGGTGACCTCGATCCGCACCGTGCCCGTCGCGGCGACGAGCACCACGGCGATGCGGAAGTCCCGCCCGTCCCGACAGCCGTGCAGGACGGCGTTGGCGCACAGTTCGGCCACCACGTGCCGGACACGCTCCGTGATGCTCTGCGGAACGTCCCAGGTGCGGAGTATCTCCACCACGAGGAGCCGGGCCAGCCGCGCGCCACGCGGCGTGGAGGAGAGAACCTGTGCGAAGGTCCGCAGGAAGACAGGGCTTCGGGTCTCGGCGGGGAAGTGCATGGAACCCACCGTGCCCCTCGCGCGAGGGTTTCCGCCGGCACTTCACCGTGTACCAAAAGTGAGCGTACGAGCACTCAGGGTGGACGGTACGCTGGTTCGGCGTCACACCGGGTGAAGGTGAGTGCCGGGTGGCCCGGCGCCTTTCGGAGGGAGCCAGGGGTGACGAACGGGGAAGCGACCACCACGACATGCGACTTCATGCTGGAAGAAGCGGTCCTCCTGCGCCGCCCGGGAGGGCCCGCGGTCACGCGTGAGTTGTTCGGGCACATTCTCGAAGTTGCTTCCCTGCGGAACGTCACCCTTCAGGCGATGCCGGTCGACTCCGAGCATCACGCCTGCTTGGAAGGGCCGGTTCGTCTCCTGGAGACACCGGAGGGCCACACCTTCGCGTACTCGGAAGGGCAGGAGAACGGACGCCTCCTCGCCGGCGTGAAAGAGGTGGCAAGGATTCATCGGCGTTACGCGAGACTGCGCTCACAGGCCCTCTCACCGAAGGAATCCATGGGCCTGTTGGAGCGGAGGCGAGAAGAACTGTGAACACTGTCGAAGGCCGGTGGTTCAAGTCCACCTACAGCAGTGCCCAAGGGGATGACTGTGTCGAGGTCGCTTTCGGGGAGGGGGCGGTTCTCGTGCGGGACTCGAAGGACACGGTTCGTCCGCACCTCACCGTCCGGCGCGAGGAGTGGTGCCGACTCCTGGAGTTCGCGGCGAGGACGTGAACGGAGGCGGCGGGGCGGCCGGCCGGCCGCCCCGCCCCGGTTCGCCCTCCATCACCGGGTGTCGGTGCCCCTACGGTGGTCCCGACACCGCCGCCACGCCTCCTCCCGCAGTCGCGCCTCGGCCGTTCCCGGTCGTATCCCGCCGCACACCTTCACGGAGGTCATCAGGAGGTGTCGCGAGGGTGAGCGCCGACCGCTCGGCACCGCGCCCGGGGATATGTCCCCGTGGGGGAACGGCGGGACGACGACAAGCGGCCGGTCGCAGTCCACCGGCGGGAGTTGCCGGCACCGTCGGCGTGACGCCGACCGCTCGTTCGCCGGCGGGCCCGGGGGCCCGCGCCGGCATCCGGCCGGTCGCCCGCCCGGCGGTCGGGGTGCGGGCGGGCGACCGGCCGGGGCTCAGCCCAGACGACCGCAGTAGGTGGAGCCGCTGCTCCGCCTGATCTCCCAGCGGATGGCGTTGCGGGTGTTGGGCCCGTAGACGCCGTCCGAGGCGACCCCGTTCCGGCTCTGGGCCGTGCGCAGGGCACTCTCGGTGGCGGGACCGAAGGCACCGTCCACGTCGAGACGTGCCCCCTCGCAACGATTCAGGGCCCACTGGAGGGCCTTCACGTGTTCGCCGCCGGCGCCGCGACCCATGATGCAACTGAAGGAGCCACCGCTGGTGGCGGGCAGGGGCACCCGGTCCCCGCTGCGGAGGGTGTACCAGGACGCCTTGGCACACGGGCTGTTGGCCTGGGCGGTGGACGCGGTGGTCACGCCGAGGCCGCTGAAGACGGCGACCGCGGCGAGTGTGGCGGCGAGATGCTTCTTCACCTTCACGGGGACTGCTCCTCGGAGGTCGTGGCCGTGATCGCCCCTGCGATCAACCCTGTGGCCAACCCTGTCGAAATCGGGGAATTCCCCCGGTTTCCCGGGTCGATCATCGAGCTTTCCGAGGTTTTTTCGAAAGGGTGGACTTCCGCATTTCACCCCACTGGATGACAGGACCGCGAACGCCCGATCGAGGATATGGTTGACGTGCGGATCCGCGAGTTACCCTCGGTTAATCCATGGGGTGAATCGGTACGGAGAATTAGGAAGAGGTGAGGCGTTCTTCCGTGCCGATTCCTCCGGCGGGGATGCCGAGTATCGCTCTTTTCGGGTGTTCGCGGCCCGCCGTGCGCGGCCGGGGAACCGGGAGTACCGGGTGACGCCCCCGTGGCGGGGCAGGAGCCCGACGGCGTCACCGGTGATTCACCGGATCGGGGAGCTTCCGGATCCCGGGTCGGGCACCTGTGCAGCACGATGGGAGATGAGCCGGATCGGGCTTTCGGGCAGCGGGTCCGCGACGAACCGAAGGGAGCCGACGTGTCCGAGGACGACGAGGGCGTTCAGAGGATGCTCTCGGGCCTGATCACGGCCGCCCACACGATGCCGTTCAAGGCCATTCCGGAGGAGGTGGGGAGGCACGCCGCCGCGGCGGGGATGACGGAGGTCCTCATCTACCTGTGCGACCTACAGCAGCACGTGTTGCGCCGCATGACGGGGGCCGGCCACGACGCGTCCCGGGGGCTCGATGATGAGGCGGGGGAGCTGAACATCGACGGCACGGTGGCAGGGCGGGCGTTCCGGGACGGCCGCATCGTGCCGCACTCGCCCGAGCCCCGGGAGGGGGAGTGGAACCGGTGGTGGATTCCGCTGCTGGACGGTACCGAGCGCCTGGGCGTGCTGGGGGCGCGCATCCGGGGCAGCGGGCCCCGGGTGCGCAGACGCCTGGAACTCCTGGCCTCCACGGTCGCCCTGTTGGTGGTCTCCAAGCAGAACTCCAGCGACGCGCACGCCCGACTGGTGCGCGCCGGGGAGATGAACGTCGCCGCGGAGATGCAGTGGCACCTGATGCCGGCGCGGACGTACGCGGATTGCCAGGTGGTTCTCGGCGCCGCGATGGAGCCGGCCTACGAGGTCGGCGGTGACGCCTTCGACTACGCCCTCTCGGACGACGTCCTCCACCTCTCGATCTTCGACTCCATGGGGCACGACACCTCCGCCGGGGTGGCCGCCAACCTGGCCGTGGCCGCCTGTCGCCGTTTCCGCCGTCGGAACGACGATTTGGGGGAGATCAGCGTGGCGGTGGAGAAGGCCCTGATCGCCGAGTACGGCCGGGAGCGGTACGTCACGGGCATCCTGGCCCGACTGGATCTGAGGACGGGTCTCCTCCAATGGGTCAACCGCGGTCACCCCACGCCGCTCCTCCTCCGGGGCGATCGGGGGGTCACGCACATGAGGTGTCCCCCGGCCCACCCGATGGGCACCGATCTGGGGCTGAAGATCACCCTCTGTAACGAGCAGTTGAGGCCCGGCGACCGTCTGGTCCTCTACACCGACGGCATCACCGAGGCCAGACGCGCCGGCGGTCGGGAGTTCGGCCTGGAGGGATTCACGGATTTCCTCCTCCGTCACCACGCGGAAGGGCTCCCCGTGCCCGAGACCCTGCGCCGACTGGTCCACCACGTCCTCGAGCACCACGAGGGCCGGCTGACCGACGACGCGACGGTGATGGTGGCGCAGTGGCTGGGCGACGACCCCAGGAACCTGTCGAGGGCCGAGGACGCGGTCGGCCTCCCCCGGCCCTGAGCAGGCCGTCCCGCGCCCGGGGCCGTCCGGGTCGCCGACGGGCGGGGTGGCCGACGGGCCGGGAGAATCGGTGTCCGTGCAGACCTTTCTCCCCGTGCCCGATTTCGCCGCCTCGGCCGCCCTGCTGGACCAGCGACGGCTGGGCAAGCAGCGGGTGGAGACGATCCAGGTCCTGCGGGCGCTGACCGTGCCCGGCTACGGCTGGCGCCGGCACCCGGCGGTGCGGATGTGGCGGGGCTACGAGGAGGCGCTGGTCCGGTACGGGCTGGAGATGTGCCGGACCTGGGTGGCCGGTGGGCGGAAGGACACCTGCGCCCTCACCCTGGTCACGGACCTCGGGGCGGCCCGTCCCCCGGCGGAGGTGCGCGACCAGGCGGCGCTGGCCGGGGCGGGGGAGTTGCCGCCGTGGCTGGGGGAGGAGCCGTTCCACCGGGCGCACCGATCGGCGCTGCTGCGCAAGGACCCGGAGTTCTACCGCCCGCTGTTCCCCGACACCCCCGAGGACCTGCCCTACCTCTGGCCCCGCTCGGACCGCGACCCGGAGGCGTGAGCGGGGATCACCGGGAGGCCGGGCCGGGTGTGAGCGGGCGGTGGTATCGGGTTCCCGGCCGCCCGTCGAGGTCGATGTCACCGACCGGGGTGAAGTCGTTGCGGGCCAGGACGGCCCGGGACGCCGGGTTGTCGAGGGTGGTGACGGCGGTGAGCGCGGACAGGCCGTACGCCCCGGCCGCCCGCCGGCACACCTCGGCGACCGCCGCCGTCGCGACGCCCCGGCCCGTGGCCGCCTCGGCGAGCCGGTAGCCGAGTTCGGCGGTCCCCCTGGCCGGGTCCGCGATGTCCACGAGGTTGACCCGGCCGATCACCCGCCCGTCGTCCTCCACGAGGACGTGCAGGTGGAGCAGGCCGGCCTCCTGCTCGGCGAGCAGGGCACGGTGACGCCCCTCGAATTCCGCGAACCAGGCGTCGCCGCGATCGGGGATCGAGCGGGCGAACCACTCGCGGTTCTCCCGCTCGAAGGCGAGCACCGCCGCGGCGTGATCGGCGCGCAGCCGTTCGAGCATCACCATGATGATCACCCTACGGGGCGTCGCCCCGGAGGGAGGGGCACGGCCGGCCGGCGCCTCGTCCCATCCCGCCCCGGGGCCCGGTGGCCACAGTGGGCGATCGTCGAGGAGTTCCGCGCCCGGGGCGAGCGAGTGGGCGGCGGTCCCTTCGAGAGGTCTCCTCGCCCCTGCTCGCCACCGTTCGCCGGGACGGTTGCCCGAGCCGGAGTGGTCAGCCCTGTTCGTTCCCACCGCCCACGGACCTTTTTCGACCGGGGAGGGCGGGATCGGTCCGGTGTGGTTCCGGTCGCGTTCATATGACGAACATTCCCCTTCGGAGTCCCCCCGCGAGCGGGAAACGGGCCCCGCTCGGGGTTCGGACATGACCGGTGCGGAGGTGTCCGCTCCGGAACGCGTGACCACTCGTGCCCGGGGTGTCACACATTGGTCGAGTGGCGGGTTGTTTCGAGCCCCGGGGGGCGGTTTTCAGCCGGCCTCGGTCGTCTTCCGCCAACTTCGGAACGGGCCGGAGATGTCGCCCGGAAGACGGTTTGAGGTATCCGCCCCACCGTGCGAGGATCCCGCATCCGGACCGGCGCCGGATCAACGAACCTCCCCCTCAGGTCGGTTGGAGAATCCTTGGACATCCGGCTCCTGGGCCCGCTGGAGGTGCTGGGCGACGACGGCACCCCGCTGCGGGTCACCGGCCCCACCCAGCGCGCGGCACTGACCGCGCTCGCGCTGAGCCCGGGCCGGGACGTGCCCGCCGACGAGTTGGCCTTCGACCTGTGGGCGACGGAGGCACCGGGACCGCCCGCCCGGTTGCGGGCCCGCCTGCGTTCCTGCATGGGCAGGCTGCGGCGTGCCCTCCCGCCCGGTCGCATCCGCACCGTCCCCGGCGGCTACCGCCTGGCCGCCCACTCCTGGGAAACCGATGTCGGCCGGTGCGAGCGGGTGCTGGTGGAGACCGAGACCGCCCCCGACGACTTGGTCGCGGCCCTGCGCCGCGTCGAGGAGGCGCTCGCCCAATGGCGCGGCGAGCCCCTGACCGAACTCCCGGCCGGCTCCCGCCGCGCCCGGGAGAGTTCGCGCCTGCTACGGTTGCGCACTGCCCTGGCCGAGCGGCGCGACGCCCTGCGGCGCCGGGTGGGCCCGGGGGAACCCCGTCCGGGTCCGACCCCGTACGCGCCCCCCGGCACGGCGCCGACCGTCGGGCTCGGGCAGGCGTCGGCCGCGATCCCGGCGCCCCGCGCGGCCGGGG
>NZ_VKHT01000490.1 GCF_014141535.1 Streptomyces alkaliphilus
GTGGGAGGGGCTCACCGGCACCGACGGGTGGTCGGCTCGCCAGGGCGGCGACGGACAGGGCACCCCACGCGACGGATACCGCGACGGCGCCGATGCGATGGCGTCGTTCGGGGAGGGTCGCGGCGAGAAGGACCGCGTCGCCGAAGTCGGAGGCGATGCGCAGAGCCGTCGCGGCCCTGAGCGCGCTGCGGTTGGGGGCCAGCGCCATGGCGAGCCCGTTGGCGGCGTCACGCCAGGCGAGGGGCCGCAGGGAGGTCGCGGTCTCCGGGGCGACCTGCCCGATGCGGTCGACCAGTCCGGAGGGCCGGGCGAGCAGCTCGGGCCGGACCGCGACCGCGAGGCCGTACGCCGCCGTGGCCGCTCCGATGAGCCGAAGATAACTCTCTCTCATGAGGTCGAGCCTAGAGCCCCGGAGCCCGTTTGCCGGGCAACGGCCCGCGTTCCGGCGGAGGGATGACGGCACGACGGAGGAGTTCCCCCGAACGGGGGCCCGGGACGGTCCGCGGGTCCCCCGACTTCTCGCGGAGCGCCGGGTCGGAGGGCGCACCGGGGCACGGGCCGGCTCCCGGCCGGGCGCGGGCCGTCCGTCCGCCACGGCCGGTCCGCGCCCCACCGATCGGGTCGGGGTCAGCCGTGCCCGGCGTGGGCCCCGTGATCCTCGCCATCGGTGATCCGGCCGCCCAGGCGATCGCCCAGTTCCTCCAGCACCGGCCGGGAGGCGGTGACCACCCACCGATCGCCGACCAGGTGACTGCCGCCGTAGGGCAGTGCCTCGTCCAGCCAGGCCAAAGTGCCCTCGGCCGCCAGGAAGGCGGTGAAGCGGTACCGCTCGCCGTCGAGGGTGCAGGCGACCTGCCGAAGCTCGTCGGCGTCGACGAGGACGGCTTCGGGGCGACAGCCGATCCGCTCCGCGATGGCCTCCGCGATCTCCCCGGGACCGGCGGCCGGGTCGGCGTCGGGACGAAGGCGGGTGTCCCCGACGGAAGGGCCGCCGACCGTCGTCGTGCCACCCGTCACGCCCGTGCCGGCCCCCGCCCCGGCGGCGTCGTGCGGCGTGGCCGCCAGCGCCGCCAGGGCGACCGTTCCCAGTGCCGAGGCACCGAGGATCATCAGCCGGGCCCGTCCGAGGCCCGGCACGATGGGAGCCCCGTTCATTACAGCGGGGCCTTGGCACCGCTCGGTGTGACGGCGAACCACAGATCGCCGGCGCCGTGACCGGTGGTGTCACCGGGGTTCTCGTCACCGGTGAACCAGTAGACCGGCCAGCAGTCGATGGCCAACTGCTCGGTGCCGTCGTCCCGCTCCAGGGTGCTGATCAACTCGGCGTCGATGCCCTTGGCGTCCTCCGGGTCCACCGGCTGCGCGGGCTTCCAGGTGTCGAGGCAGTCGCCCTCGCAGTTGGAGATCATCGGCCAGGCGCTGTCCTTGTCGAAGCGGTACAGGGTGCGCCCCTTGGCGTCGGTGACGATCGGCCCGAGCGAGGGGTCCTGGACGACGGAGAGGGCGGGGCCATCCTCGCCCCCGGCCGCCTGCGCGTTGTCGGCGGAGGCGGGCTTGCCGTCGGGGGCGAGGGCGTTCCAGGTGCCGTTGACGCCGTGACCGTTGATGTCGCCGGGGGCGGTGTCGTCCTGGTACCGGTAGACGGGCCAGCCCGCGAGGGTCAGTTGGGCGCTGCCGTCGGCCCGCTCCACCTCGCCCAGCAGGGCGGGGTCGATCCCCTCGGTCGCGCTCGCGTCGTCGGCCGGCACGGGGGGCCACGCCGTGGCGCATGCGTCGTTGCAGGTGGACTCCGGCGGGTCGGCGGTGTCCTCCTCGAAGCGGTAGAGGGTGAAACCCCGGCTGTCGGTGACCACGGAGCCCAGGTCGGGGGTGCTGCGGACGATGAGTTGGCCCGCCGGATCGATGGTGGCGGTGGCGTCGGCGGAGCCGTACCCCCCCTCGTATTCACCTCCGTACTCGGGGACCCCGGCCTGGTTGGCGGCCGGCTGGGTGCCTCCCTGCCCGTAGACGTCCGTGCCGCAGGCGGTGGCCAGGAGCAGGGCCGCCACCGCGGCGGCGGGGGCCGTGCATCGGCGTGTACGCATGGTTCTCCTTCTGGTGTGGGCCAGGGGGTGGAGTCCCTCGGGGACTCCGCGGGTTGGCCGAAACCGGTTTCCCGGCCGACCGGGGCTCCTGTGACCGGACGCGCCGTCGGAGGGCGGATCGGTCCGGCGGGGCCGGACTTTCGGTGGTTGGGGGTTCAGGGTTCGGGTGGTGGATCGGTGTTCGGTGGTGGCTCGGGGTTCGGTGCGGTCATTCGGTGACGCGCATGGCGAGGGCCGGACAGCGGCGCACGGCGCGGATCGCCATGGCCCGGGCCTCCGGCGGAACCGCCATGGTGGCGCTCGCGGGGAAACCGTCCGGTCCCATCTCGACCACGCCGGGCAGGATGTCCGCGCACAGGCCGTGGCCTTGGCACAGGGTCCAGTCGACGTGGAGTCTGGGCCCCTCGTGCTCGGTGATCGGGATGCCGCCGGGCTCGGGGGGAAGCGGGAGGGTGCCGAGGACGGAGCGGCCGCAGCCGACGCCCAGCGCGTGGTCGGCGAACTCGCCGGGAAAGGCGTCCAGCGCGGAGGCCACGAATCCGGCGGTGCCGTCCGGGTGGCTGCACGCGCCGCGCTTGCGGACGGCCGCCATCCGGGCCCGTACGGCGTCCAGGGCGGCGGAGCCTCCGCCGCGCCACACCGCCTCCAGGGCGTCGGCCAGGGAGGGGAGGCCGAACAGGCAGGGTCCGCACTGGCCGGCCGACTCGTCGGCCATCCACCGCGCGACCCGAACCACCTCCCCCACCGGACACGTGGCGGGGGGCAACGGGAGGATCGCACCCGCTCCGGGGGTGGCCCCGTGCCGTTCGAGGTTCTCGCGCGAGAGCTCGGCGTACAGGGCGGTGGCGGGGGAGAGCCACTTGCCGTGGTAGCCGCCGATGAGCACGCCCTGCCCGACATCGAGGCCGACCAGCCGCAGCACGTCGATCAGCGGTGCCCCGGCGGGGGCCTCCATCACGCAGGCCCCGGCGATGCTGAGCAGGACGGTGCCGGGTTCGCGGGGGGTTCCCACCTCGCGGTATCCCAGGGCGCCGAGGCGGGCCGCGACGGCGAGCTGGGCGTAGGTCTCGGTGTTGGAGAAGAGCGTGGGCAGCCCGTGCAGACCGACCTCGCTGGTGCGGATCTTCTGTCCGGAGGGCAGGGTGGGGCCACCGTTCAGGCCCCGGGTCATCGAGGAGCTCTCCCCGGTGACGAAGCGTTCGGCCAGTCGCTGCACGCGCACCGGCACCCGTCCGGGCGGAAGTTCGGCGATGGCGTCGCGCACCGAGGAGTACACCCCCGGGTGGGTGACACCGAGGACGACCTCCTGCGCCCCGAGTGCCTCGGCGGCGAGCACGGCCCCGTCGATCACCAGATGCGGCGCGTTTCGCAGGAGGGCCTTGTCCTTGAGGCAACTCGGCTCCCCCTCACTGCCGTTGACGATGACAGCGGTGGGCAGACCGCGGCGATCGGCCGCCTCGGCCACTGAGGCCACCTTGCGGGCGAAGGGGAAACCGGCGCCGCCGCGACCGCGCAGGGAGATGTTCTCGGCCAGCGCGATGACCTCGTCGAGCCGCAGGCGGGGGCACTCGCCGTGCACCGCGAGGTGGGCCACCCGATCCAGTCGGCGCAGACCGTCCAGGCCCGCGAGGAGGCGGGCGTTGCCCATCACGGCCAGTGCGGGCCCGCCGGAGTGCCCTCGGGAGCGTGCCGGAGAGGAGGCACCGGGACGGCGACCGGGTACGGGGAGCGAGGGGCGGGGA
>NZ_VKHT01000491.1 GCF_014141535.1 Streptomyces alkaliphilus
GGCACTCCCCGTGGAGGGGCGTGCCGGCGCCGCCCGTTCCCGTTTCCGTCCGGAAGCGCCGGGTCCGGGCCCGGGCTCCCGGAACCCTCCGGTGCCGGGGTCGTGCGCCGCGACCGTTCCGCCCCCGTCCGGTGCCCGGGGCGTGTCTCCCGACGCCGGCCGAACCCCGGGCACGGCTTCTCCCCGGGTTCTCCCAACCGCTCTCCCGGGGCCTCCCCGGGGCCTCCCCGGGGGGCTCCGGGTCTTCACCGATGCGAAGTGCGCGGGGGCGCATGCGCCGGGGCGCGTTCAACTGACGATGCAACAATAATGAGCAGCACAACCGGGTTTGGACATCGGATGATCTTGATGGATTTCCCGGGGGCGTGGCGACACAGGGGGTCAACGCTATACCGTGATGACGCACCGTACCCATCTGGTACATGCCGGGGGCATCTCCTGTCCGTCCCCGCGTGCGCCGCGTCCTACCCAACGGCGCGGGTGGCCGGGGCAGCCGGGGCGGCTCCGGAACCCTTTCCTCCTGCCACTCCCCCATACAGCCCCGCCTAAGGAAAGACACGCATGCTGTTAGAGCTATCGGCCGCCGTGCTGGCGGGCGGCGCGGGAACGGCGGCGGTACTGACACCGCTGTTGCTCCGCGACCGTCGTCGTGCCGGCAGGGCGGAACGTTCCGGCCGGCTCACCCGCAACGAGCTGTACCACCTGGCTCGTGCCCGGGTCCCGGCCGTCGCGGCGTCGGCCCGCGGGACCGGCGGGGGACAGCCCATCCCCGGTCCCTCCCGACCCGACATCGAGGGCACCGAACTCGAGCAGGCCGCGCGCGCCGTGCTGGAGGCGGTCCACCACGAGGTGGCCCGGATCGTGGCCGACGCGGAGGCCGCCCGTCGGGCCGCGGTCGAGGAGGCGGCGACCGCCCGTCGGGCCGTGGCCGAGGAGTTGGCCGAGGCCCGTCGTGTGGCCGAGTCCGCGGGCGCCGGTGCCGACGAGACCCTTCAACAGGTCACCGAGGAGGCCGCGCGGGAGGCGGAGAACGCCACCCGCAGCGCCCTGCGCGGGGCGATGGCACCGGTCACCGCCCAGTTGCACCGGCTCCAGGCCCAGCTCGACGCCCTGTTGGTCAAGCACGAGCGCAGCCAGCAGGTCGCGGGTGTCCTCCTCGAACTCGACCCGCTGGTCGCCCAGGCGCTGCGCCGGGCCCAGGCCACGCTCGTCCTCGCGGGCGACTGGCCGGGTCGGCAGCGGGTGGACGCGCCGGCGCTGGACGTGGTGCGGGCCGCCACCGGTCGCATCGCCGACGGGCACCGCCGGGTGCACATCATCGGCGAGCCGACCATCGCGGTCACCGGCCGCGTCGTGGAACCGGTGGTGCTCGCCATCGCCGAACTCCTCGACAACGCCGCCCGGCACAGCAGTCCGGCGTCCCGGGTCGAGGTCCGCTTCCGCTCCGACCACCACGGCCTGTCGCTGCTGGTGGACGACGGCGGCGTGGGGCTCACCCGGGAACTCGAGGAGCAGGCCGAGGAGGTGCTCAGCAAGGGCCACGACGTGCGGCTGACGGAGCTTCCCGCCCCGCTCGCCGCCGGATGGGCCGTGGTGGGTCTCCTCGCACGTCGTTACGGCTTCCGCGCCTCCGCGGTGCCGGACGGCTCCCCGTACGGCGGCACCCGCATGGTCATCCACCTCCCCAACGAGTTGCTGACCCCGCTGCCCATGGACGAGGAGGAGATCGGCGTCCCGCCGCAGGCTCCCGCCCCGCCCCAGGCATCCGTCCCGCCGCAGGCCTCCGCCCCGGCTCCGGCGCCCGCTCCGGCTCCGGCGCCCGCTCCGGCTCCGGCGCCCGCTCCGGCTCCGGCGCCCGCCCCGGCTCCGGCGCCCGCGCCGGCCCGGGAGCCCGCGCCCGTCGCGGAGGAGGAGTACCCCGCCGAGCCGCTGCCCACCAGGCGCGCGGCCCGGCTCGTCGCCGAGACCCGGGCCGACGAGGGCTGGGGGGCGGAGCACCACGCCGCGGCGGACCGGTTGGAGCGGCGCGAGCGTCCGGAGCCCGCGGAGCACCGCGGCGCCCCGGGCGGGTACGGCGCCGGGGGCTTCGACCACACCGTCCCCGGCGAATTTTCCGAGGAGGACGAGGAGTTGACCCCCGGCGGGCTGCCCCAGCGCCGTCGGCGCCGGCACGCCGCTCCCGAGGAGTCGGCCGGATGGCACACGGCCGCGCCGCGGCCGGCCGCCGGACCGCCCTCGCGGCTCGGCGCCGCCGGAGAGGCCGCCCGTGCCTTCCGGGCCGCCTTCTCCGGCGAGGCGGGCCCGAACACGCCGACCCCACCGACCCCCCGTACGCCCGGTGATGACGAGGTGAGCACCACATGAAGTCCGCCAGCACGACCTCGCTAGCGAGTCTGGGATGGATCCTGGACGAGCACATCATGACCCAGCCCGGGGTGCGCAGCGCACTCGTGCTGACCGCGGACGGCCTGCCGGGCGCGGTCTCCCGGGACCTGGAGCGGGACCTCGCCGAGCGCACCGCCGCCTCGGTCTCGGGCCTGCAGTCCCTGGGGCGGGCGGTCGCCGAGTTCGCCGGCTGCGCCGGTGAGCAGCACGAGTTGCTGATGATCCAGTACGGCGGAGGCTGCCTGCTCATGATGGCCGCCGGCGAGGGCACCTACCTCGCGGTCGCCACCGATCCGGACGCGGACATCAGCATCATCACCGGCGAGATGGCCCGTGCCGTCTCGCGCCTCGGCAGGGAGTTGGGCGTCGCACCCCGCGGCGGAGCGGCATGAATCCCCCGCCGCGACGCCCCGGCCGCGACGCCGGGCTGGTCCGCCCGTCCACCATCACGGGCGGGCGGACCGCGCCGAGCCGCAACACCATAGACCACGCCACGTTGGTCCTGCCGCCGCCCAATCCCCCCGAGCAGACGGATCTCGGTCCCGAGCAGTTGCGGGTGCTCCGCCTGTGCGAGCCGGGCGTGCTCTCGGCCGCCGAGATCAGCGCCCATCTCAACCTGCCGATCAGCGTGCTGACGATTCTGATCAGCAACCTCAAGGACTCGGGCCACGTCACCACTCGTTCGCCCGTCCCGCCCGCCGCACTGCCCGACCGGCAGCTCCTGGAGGAGGTGCTCAGTGGACTCCGTCGTCTCCGCACCTGACCTGTCCCGTTCACCCGACCCGTCCGCGCCCTCCGGCCCGATCCGGCCGACCGGGTCGACGACGGAGACGGGCCGCCCGCGCCCCGCCTACCTGCAGGGGCACGAGGAACCCGCCAAGATCCTGATCGTCGGCGGTTTCGGCGCCGGCAAGACCACCCTCATCGGAGCCGTCTCGGAGATCGAGCCGCTGCGCACCGAGGAGGAGATGACCGCCGCCTCGGTCGGTACCGATGACCTGGCCGGTCTGCCGCAGAAGCGCTCCACCACCGTGGCCATGGACTTCGGTCGGATCACCCTGCACGGCGACCGCCGTGACATGGTGCTCTACCTCTTCGGCGCCCCCGGTCAGAGCCGTTTCCTGCCGCTGGCGGGCGACCTGGCCCGCGGCGCCCTGGGCGTTCTGGTGCTCGCCGACACCCGACGCCTGCGCGACTGCTTCCCCGCCCTGGACCTGGCCGAGGACCTCGGCCTGCCGTACGCGGTCGCGGTCAACGCCTTCCCCGACTCCCCGGAGCACCCCGGCACGGAGCTGCGGACGGCGTTGGACCTGGACGAGAACACCCCGCTGACGACCTGTGACGCCCGACAGCGGGACAGTGTCCTGGACGCCCTGATCACCCTGGTGCAACACCTGCTCACGCTGCGACCGGAGCCCGCGAGATGAACCGACCCCCGTC
>NZ_VKHT01000492.1 GCF_014141535.1 Streptomyces alkaliphilus
GGAGGGCGGGGACGACCCGCCCACCACGGACGGCTGAGCCGCCACCGCACGAGGGGGGGCCGGGGCCGGGGACCCGGCGGTCCCCGGCCCCGGTCTCACAGGGCGACGCCCAGCAGCGCGTCGGCGGCGCGTGAGGCGATGCCCGGCGCGCCGGTGTCCCCGCCGGCCTCGCGTTCCTGTCGTTCGGCCCACCGGTCGAAGGCGGCCAGGGCCCGCGGCGCGTCCAGGTCGTCGGCCAGTGCGGCGCGCATCTCCTCCAACATCTCGCCGGCGGGTGAGGCGTCGGGGCGGGAGACGGCGGCCCGCCAACGGGCCAGTCGCTCCTTGGCCCGCCGGCCGTCCTCCGGCGTCCACTCCCAGTCCTCGCGGTAGTGGTGGGCCAACAGGGCCAGTCGGATGGCGGCGGGGTCCACGCCCTCACGGCGCAGGGCGGAGACGAAGACCAGGTTGCCGCGCGACTTCGACATCTTCCCACCCTCGTAGCCCACCATCCCGGCGTGCGCGTAGGTCCGGGCGAAGGGGCGCCCGCCGGTGAGACAGCGGGCGTGCGCGGCGCCCATCTCGTGATGCGGGAAGGCCAGGTCGGAACCGCCGCCCTGCACGTCGAAGCCGGCGCCCAGGTACTCGAGGGCTATCGCCACGCACTCGATGTGCCAGCCGGGACGGCCGCGCCCCAGGGACGCGCCGTCCCAGGATGGCTCGCCCTCCCGGGCCGCCAGCCACAGCACCGGATCCAACGGGTTCTTCTTGCCGGGACGGTCGGGGTCCCCGCCGCGCTCGGCGGAGAGTCGCAGCATCTCCGCACGGTCCAGTCCGGAGACCTCACCGAACAGGGGGTCGGCGTCCACCGAGAAGTAGACGTCCCCGTCCAGGTCGTAGGCGACGCCCTCGGCCCGCAGTCGCTCCACCATCGGCACCAGCAGCGGCACCGCCTCGACCGCGCCGATGTAATGGTCCGGCGGCAGCATTCGCAGGGCGGTCATGTCGTCGCGGAACAGTTCGGTCTCCCGGTGGGCGAGGTCCCGCCAGTCCTCGCCGTTGACGGCGGCCCGCTCCAGGAGGGGGTCGTCCACATCGGTGACGTTCTGCACGTAGACGACCTGCCGACCGGTGTCCAGCCAGACCCGTTGGACGAGGTCGAACGCGGTGTAGGTGGCCGCGTGTCCCAGGTGGGTGGCGTCGTAGGGGGTGATGCCGCAGACGTAGAGGCGGGCCGGGTCCCCGGGGGTATCGGGAACGAGGGCGATCCGCCCGCCCGTCGCGGTGTCGTGGATCCGGAGGTCGCGGCCCCGACCGGGCAGGACGGGGACCTCGGGAGCAGGCCAGGCATGCATGCCCCCGAGCGTAACCGGGCGGCTGTCGGGTACACGAAGGTGCCCGGCCATCCTCGGTCATCCGTCCGAAAGGGATGGGGTCCCCGGGGCGCCGGGTACCCCGGGGCCATGTGACCGGGCCGCCCTCAGATCGGTGGCCAGGGGATGGCGGGCCACTCCCCGCCCGGCGCGGGGTGCCGTCCGGAGGCCATCAGCGCGCCGACGCGCCCGCGCAGTGCCTCGATCTCGGCCGGGGCGAGAAGTTCCGCCAGACGGGTGAGGAGGGCCGTGCCCGGCTCCAGCGCGGCCCTCAGGGCCCGCAGTGCGTCGAGGGCGGTCGCCGGCAGTGGCTCCCCCGCCCAGCCCCACAGGAGGGTGCGCAGCTTGTCCTCGGTGTGGAAGGTCACCCCGTGGTCGATGGCGTACAACCGGCCGTCGGGCTGCGGGAGCAGGTGACCGCCCTTGCGGTCGCCGTTGTTGATCACCGCGTCCAGCACCGCGAGCCGGCGCAGCCGCTCGTCATCGGCGTGCACCAGCAGGGCGGTGCGGTCGGCACCGACCTCGGCCCGACCGACGGCCCGCCAGCCGGGTCCGGGCTCCTCGGCGTCGATCAGGGCGAGCAGCGGGGCGGTCTCCTCCTCCACCGCGACGTCCGCGTCCGGTTCCCCGGATTCGGCGGCGCCGGCTCCGTTCCCGGCTCCGGTCGTACCCGCGAACGACTCGACGTCCGGGTCCTCCTCGTCCGGCGGCGGTCCCACCCACAGCTGGCACATGCCGGGCCCGTACGGACCCTCGCGCAACACGGTCGGCGGTATCAACTCCCAGCCCATGGCCCGGCAGACCTCCCTCGCCGCCACCTCGCGGGCGGCGAGGGTCCCCCCGGGGAAGTCCCACAGCGGGCGCTCCCCCGCCACCGGCTTCCACACGCACGGCAGCACGCGCCCCTCCAACTCGACCGAGCCGAACAGCACGGCGTTGGAGGCCCCGGTGAGACGACCGCGCGGGGTCAACTCGCCGTGCTCCAGAATCCGCTCGACCGCCGGCTCGACAGCGGTGTCGGGAGGGCTCACAGGCCCCGCCGATATCCGTTCTGGCGCGGACATACGTGTCCCTCCGGGTCGAGCGGCAGGCTGCACAGCGGACAGGGCGGACGTCCGGCGTTCACCACTTCCAGGGCGCGCTTGGCGAAGGCGCGGGCCATCGTGCCGCTGAGGCGGACCCGCAGCATCGGCGGGCCGTTCTCCTCGTCACGCAGCAATTCCTCCTCCGCCTCGGCGAACTCCTCCTCCGAGTCCGCCTCCAACTCGACCAGGGCCTGGGCCTCGACGACCATCCGCTCGTTGTCCGCGTCCCAGGCCAGGGCCATGGTGCCGACCCGGAACTCCTCCTCGACGGGGGTCTCCAGGGGATCGGTGTCGGTCAGCTCCGCCGGGGCCACCGCCGGGACGGTGGTCCGGCCACCGGAACGGCGCACCACCTCGTCCAACAGTTCGTCGATGCGTTCGGCGAGCGCCTCGACCTGGGCCTTCTCCAGGGCGACGCTCGTGGTGCGGCCGTCCGCCGTGGCCTGCAGGAAGAAGGTGCGCCGACCCGGCATGCCCACCGTGCCCGCGACGAAGCGGTCCGGCGGATCGTAGAGGAACACCTGACGGGTCACCTGCTGCTCCGTGGGGTCGTGGTCGTGATGGTCACGGGGTACGGGCGGACCGGGTGGGCCGCGCCCGCCGGGGCGTGCACCGGCACCCTACTGCGCCCGACGATCTTGTCGCCGCTCACGTGGCCCCCCCACCCACCGCCGCGTCCCCTCCCGACGTGGTGCCGGCGCCCGGGCCGGTCGCCAGGGCCGAGAGGTCGCCGGTGTCGCCCAGACGTAACAGGAAGGGGCGCTCCCGCGTCCAGCGGATGACCGTCACGGAGGCCGGTCCGACGGAGATCCGCTGGAAGAGGTCCAGGTGCAGACCGAGGGCGTCGGCGACCATCGATTTGATGACATCGCCGTGCGAGCACATCAGCCACAGGGCGTCCGGGCCGTGCTCGTCCTCCACCCGCTCGGCCCAGTCGCGCACCGCGGCGGCGGCCCGGGTCGCCATCTCCGGCATGGACTCCCCGCCGGGGAAGCGGGCCGCCGAGGGGTGCCGCTGCACGACCTCCATCAACGGTTCGGCTGCCAGGTCCAGGAGGGAGCGGCCGGTCCACTCGCCGTAGTCGCACTCGATGATCCGCTCGTCCTCGACCACGGGCAGGTCGGGACGGGCGGCGACCAGGGGTTCCAGGGTCTCCCGGCAGCGCTGCAGGGGGCTGTGGACGGCGACGGCGAGGGGAAGTGCCTCCAGGCGGGCGGGCAGGGTCGCGGCCTGCGCGACGCCGGTGTCGTCGAGCCCGACGCCCTCTCCGCGTCCGGCCAGCAGGCCCCCGGCGTTGGCGGCGGTCCTGCCATGGCGCACGAGCAACACGGTGGGCATGGTGGCCAGCCTAGACGAGCACCGGGGCGGGCGCGGGGAACGGGAC
>NZ_VKHT01000493.1 GCF_014141535.1 Streptomyces alkaliphilus
CCCCGGGTTTTTCCCGCAGAGCCCCCGAACGCCTCCGCCGGACCCGGCACCCCCACCGTTCCCGGCGGTGGGGAGCCCGGGGACCGGGGGTTCCCGAGGTTGTCGGGAGTCCTCGAAAGCGATCGAACGGCCTCCCTGCCGTCACGGCGTCCGGGCACGCACCGCGTCCCCGGACGCGCGGTGGCCCCGGCACCGCACGGAGCGGTGCCGGGGCCACGGCACGTTCGGGGAGGTGCCGACGGACCGAACGATCCGGCGGCGGATCCGCCGACTCAGCGGTTGTTGAACTCGTCCGGGTCCGGACCCAGCCGCCGGCCGTTGTCCAGCCCGGCCAGCGCCGTCATGTCCTCGTCGTCGAGATCGAACCCGAAGAGGTCGAAGTTCTCCTCGATCCTTGACGGGGTCGCCGACTTCGGAATCACCACGTTGCCCAGCCGCAGGTGCCAGCGCAACACGGCCCGGGCCGGGGTGACGCCGTGCTTCTCGGCGATCGACACCAGCGTCGGGTCCTCCAGCAGGCCCTTCCCCTGGCCCAGCGGGGACCACGCCTCGGTGACGATGTCGTGCTCGGCATGGAAGGCACGGGTATCGGCCTGCGGCAGGTTCGGGTGCAGCTCGATCTGGTTGAGTGCCGGCACCGTACCGGTCTCGTCCAGCAGGCGCCGCAGGTGGGTGGGCTTGAAGTTGGACACACCGATGGCGCGGGCCCGCCCCTCGGAGTGGATCTTCTCCAGCGCCCGCCAGCTCTCGACGTACAGGTCCACCGCCGGCATCGGCCAGTGGATCAGGTACAGGTCCACGTGCTCCAGAGCCAGGCGTTCCAGCGAGGCGTCGAAGGCCCGCAGCGCCGCGTCGTACCCGTGGTCGCCGTTCCACAGCTTGGTGGTCACGAAGATCTCTTCGCGGGGGATGCCGGACTCGGCGATGGCGCGTCCGGTGCCCTCCTCGTTGCCGTAGGCGGCCGCGGTGTCGATGCTGCGGTACCCCACCTCCAGCGCCTTGCCCACCGTGGCGGTGGCCTCGTCGTTCGACACCTGCCAGACGCCGAAGCCCAGTCGGGGCATCTCGACGCCGTTGTTGAGAGTCACATGCGGGACGCTGCTCACGTGCGATTCGGTCCTTACTCCGCGTGATGGCGGTTTCGGTCGTGCGGTTGGGTGGTCTCCCTACCCAACCCCCTTCCAACGATGACGCCCCACCCGGCATTCCCGTGGTACCCCGCGCCGACCACGAGGCCCCCACCGGGAGCGTCACCCGGGCGGCGGGACACAATGCTCACCGTGCGCGGATTGCGACGGATGACCCGATGGCTCGACCCCTACCTGGTGCTCCTGATGGGGACGGTCGCGCTGGCCGCCGTACTCCCGGCCACCGGTCCCGCCGCGACCGCGGCCGACGCCTCGGCCACCGGTGCGATCGCCCTGCTGTTCTTCCTCTACGGAGCCCGGCTGTCCACCGCCGAGGCACTGGCCGGACTGCGTCACTGGCGCCTGCACCTGACCATCCTGACGTGCACTTTCGTCCTCTACCCCCTGTTGGGTCTGGCGGCCCGGCCGTTGGGTGACCTGCTGCTCACCCCGGAGCTGTACGCCGGACTGCTGTTCCTGTGTCTGGTGCCCTCCACCGTCCAGTCCTCCATCGCCTTCACCTCCATGGCCCGGGGCAACGTCGCCGGGGCGATCGCCGCCGGCTCCTTCTCCAGCCTGGTCGGGGTGTTCCTCACACCGTTGCTGGTGGCGCTGTTGATGGGCGGGCTCGGTGGTGCCGCGCTCTCCGGCGGACTGGACGCCGACGCCCTGTTGCGGATCGGCGCGCAACTGCTGCTGCCCTTCCTGCTCGGTCAGCTCCTGCGCCGCTTCATCGGCGGCTTCGTGACCCGCCACAGGGCGGTGCTCTCCCTGGTGGACCGGGGTTCCATCCTCGTCGTGGTCTACGCCGCCTTCAGCCGCGGCATGGAGGAGGACATCTGGGCCCGGGTGAGTTGGCGGCGGCTGCTCGCGCTGGGCGCGGTGGAGATCCTGCTGCTGACCGTCATGCTGGTGATCACGGTGTACGGCTCGCGGCGACTGGGATTCGCGCGCGGGGACCGGGTGGCGATCGTCTTCGCCGGCTCCAAGAAGTCGCTCGCCGCCGGCCTGCCGATGGCCGGGGTGCTGTTCGGCCCGCAGGCGGCGATGGCGGTGCTGCCATTGATGATCTTCCACCAGATGCAACTGGTGGTCTGCGCCGTCCTGGCCCGCCGCTGGGGGCGGGAGGCCGAACCCCGACCGGCGGGGGAGGGGCCCCCACCCGCTCCGGGCGACGGCTCCGGCGCCCGCCGGGTCGGGCCGGGGGACGGCCCGGCCTGAGACCGGGAGGCGACGGCCGCCGCCACTCGCCCGGCCGGCGCTCCTCACCCGGAGGGGAGCACCACCCGCTCGGCGCCGGCGTAGATGTTCATCGATCCGCCGCGCAGGAAACCGACCAGTGTCAGCCCTGTCTCCAGAGCCAGGTCCACCGCCAGCGAGGAGGGGGCCGAGACCGCGGCCAGGACCGGGATGCCGGCCATCACCGCCTTCTGGACCAGTTCGAAGGAGGCCCGTCCGGAGACCAGCAGCACCGTGCCGTCCAACGGCAACCGGCCCGCCTGGAGGGCACGACCGACCACTTTGTCCACCGCGTTGTGCCGGCCCACGTCCTCCCGCACGTCGAGCAGGGTGCCGTCGCCGGCGAACAGGCCGGCCGCGTGGAGCCCTCCGGTGCGTTCGAACACCCGCTGCGCCGCGCGCACCCGGTCCGGCAGCGCCCCCAGCAGATCGAGCCCCACCCGGGGGCCGGAGGCCAGGGGGTACCGGGCGGTGGTGCGCACCGCCTCGAGTTCGGTACGGCCGCAGATGCCACAGGCCGAGGTGGTGGTGACCCGACGTTCCAGGGACTCGGCCGGTGGGGCCACACCGGGTGCCAGGGCGATGTCCACCACGTTGTAGGAGTTGCCCGCCTCCGGGTCGGAGCGGTCGCGTCCGCCGCAGTAGACCACCCGGCTCACCTCCCCGGCCGCGGCGACCACGCCCTCGGCGACCAGGAAGCCGCAGGCGAGGGCGAAATCATCGCCGGGGGTGCGCATGGTGACCGCCAGCCGTCTGCCCGCCACCCGGATCTCCAGCGGTTCCTCCACCGTCAGGGTGTCGGGCCGCTCGTCGACGCGGCCGTCCCGCACCCGCAGCACCCGGCGTCGTTCGGTGACCCGTCCCATGTCGTGCTCCGCTCCTCGTACCCGGCAGGGCCCGGCATCCGCGGGCCGGTGGTGCCCCGGCCGACATCCGGTTCCCGGGCCATCGTCCCATCCGGGGACGGTTCGGGGTCGCGCGGATCAGCCCCGCCGTCCGCGTCGGGGCCCCGGACGGGCGGGGTCACCGGGCGGCACCTCGTGCAGGTCCAGCGTCACCGGAGGCTCGACGACGCCGGGGCCACCGGCGGCCACCCACTCCAGCACCTCCTCGGTGACCTCCGCCCCGTTGACCCACCCGAGCCACACCGGTCGGCCCCCGCGCCGGCGCCCCTCGGAGGACGGGGTGACCACCAGGACGTTGGCCTTGCCGCAGGGGCCGAGACAGTCGCTCACCCGTACCCGCAGGCGGCCCGCCGAGTCCGCCTCCGCCTCCCGCAGGCGGAGCAGTTGACCGGTGTGGTCGGTGCCGGGGTCCTTGGCCGGGTTCCCGCAGCAGCACCCCCGGCAGATCACCACAGAACAGGGGCGTTCACCCCGCGGGGAGAGACGGGAGGCGGCGACCGGGATCCGGTGGGACCGGGAGGAGGGCTGGGAC
>NZ_VKHT01000494.1 GCF_014141535.1 Streptomyces alkaliphilus
GCCGAGGACTCCGCCCACCGCCCCGGCCCCGGGCAGCTCAGCCCGGAGGGGCCCACCAGCGGACCGAGGCGCCCCGACCGTCCGGGCCGGGTCCGTACTCCGCGCCACCGCCCAACGACTCGGCCCGCCGTCGCAGGTTCACCAGTCCGCTGCGCCGGCCCGTCCCGTCGGGCGGCAGGCCCACTCCGTCGTCCGTGACGGTCAACCGCACCACCTCCCGTCCGTCCGGCAGCGGCTCGGTGACGTCCACGACCACCTCCACCCGGCTCGCCCCGGCGTGCCGGGCCACGTTGGAGAGCGTCTCGCGGATCGCCGCGATCATGTTCTTGGCGGTCAGGTCGCCCACCCGGGCGTCCACCGGGCCGATGAAGGAGACGGACGGTTGGAAGCCCAGTGACCGGGCGGCGGTGCCGGTCTCCCGCAGCACGCGGGTGCGCAGGCCGGTCGGGGCCTCCTCCGGACCCTGTTGAAGGGCGAAGATCGCGGTGCGGATCTCCTGGATGGTGGCGTCGAGTTCGTCCACGGCCTTGCCGATGCGTGCCGACAGACCGGGGTCCCGGGTCGCGCGACCGGCGCTCTCCAGCAGCATGCCGGTGGCGAAGAGCCGCTGGATGACGAGGTCGTGCAGGTCCCGGGCGATCCGGTCGCGGTCCGCGTAGACGGCGAGCTGCTCGCGGTCCCGGCGGGCCTCGGTGAGCAGCAGCGCCAGTGCCGCCTGCTGGGCGAACTGGGTGGCCATCGCCCGCTCGGCGAAGGTGAAGCGGGGGGCGCCGGGGGCGCGCGGCACCGACAGGACGCCGATCAGCTTCCCGTCGCTGCCCAGCGGCAGCAGCATGTTCGGCCCGTACCGGCCGGCCAGGTGGGTGGAGCGCCACGGGTCGTCCTCGGTGTGCTCGACGAACGCCGGTTCCCCCGAGAGCAGCAGGTCGTTGGCCCAGCCGCCGGGGGGGATCTCGGCGCCGATCAGCCCCATGGGTTCGGTGGAGCTGACGGCGACCACCACCAGGCCGCCCGCCTCGTCGGGCAGGAGCACCAACCCGGCGTCGGCGTCGGCCAACCGACGGGCCTGTTCGGCGACGACCGCCAGCGCGTTGTCACCGTCGCCGGACAGCAGGGAGGTGGACAGCTCGGCGCTTCCGTCCATCCAGCGGGCCCGCTGGCGCACCGCCTCGTAGAGCCGGGCGTTGCCGATGGCGATGCCGGCCTCGGTGGCGAGGATCTGGCACACCTGGAGGTCGTCGCGGGAGAAGACGCCGGCCCGGGGGTCCCCCAGGTACAGGGCGCCGAAGCCGGCGCCGTGCACCCGGATGGGGGCCCCGAGCAGCGAGCGGATGGCGGGGACGCCGTCGGGACCGGGCAGTCCGGTGTACCGGGGGTCCTCGCTCATGTCGTCCAGGAGGACCGGGCGGGGGCTTTCCAGCATCCTCGCGATCCGCCGGTCCAGGTGGGGCAGGCCCCACATGCGTTCCAGCAGTTCCCGCTCCACCCCCCGGGTGACCAACTCCCCGACGCCACCCTCCTCGTCCAGGACGCCGATGCCGATGTAGCGGGCACCGACCAGGTCGGCGGCGGCCTCGGTGACCCGGTCGAGCAGGGTGTGCAGTTCGACGTCGCCGCCGATGTTGACCATGGCGCGCAGCAGACGGGGGATGCGCCCGGACAGTTCGGGGGAGCCCCCGTTCGGGGCGCCGCCCCGGGGCGGGTCGGCTCCGCCCGGCTCGCCGGGGGTGTCCGACCGGCCGCCGGGGCGGTGCCGCACTGTCTCTGCCATGGTGCGAGCCTAGAATCACCCGACCGGTGAGGAAAGTCGGATGTGTCCGGATGTGCGGATTTTCCGCTCGGTGGACGGGCTTCCCGGCTCGGCGCCCTCCCCGGTCCCGGCCGCCCGCAGCATCCGCCGGAACGGCCCCGACGCCCCGGCCAGCTCGGCGTACGGGCCGCGCTGCACCACCCGACCGTCGTCCAGTACCAGCACCTCGTCCACCTCCTCCAGGCCGACCAGCCGGTGGGTGATCAGCAGGGTGGTGCGGTCGGCGGTGGCCGCCAGCAGGTCGGCGGTGAGCGCGTCGGCGGTGTCGGTGTCCAGGTGCTCCGCCGGCTCGTCCAGCAGCAGCACCGGGAAGTCCGCCAGCAGCGCCCGGGCCAGCGCCAGGCGCTGCCGCTGGCCGCCGGACAGCTCCGCGCCGTGCTCGCCGACGGGGGTGTCGAGGCCGGCGGGCAGGCCGTCCACCCACTCCAGCAGCCGGGCCCGGCGCAGCGCCGCGCGCAACCCGTCGTCGGTCGCGGCGGGGCGCGCGAGCCGCAGGTTCTCCCGCAGCGTGCTGTCGAAGAGGTGGGCGTCCTGCGCGCACAGGCCCACCATCCGCCGCACGTCCTCCCCGCGCAGGGATGTCGCGTCGGCGCCGCCGAGGGTGTACGAGCCGGTCTCCGGGTCCAGGAAGCGCAGCAGGCACAGCGCCAGCGTCGTCTTGCCCGCCCCCGAGGCGCCGACCACGGCGATCCGCCTGCCCGGGGTCAGCTCCAGGTCCACGCCCGTCAGGGCGGGGGCGGCCTCCGGGGGCTGCCCCGGGTGGCGGGCGGTCAGGCCGCGCACCACCAGCGGGAACGGCCCGGACGGGGGGTCGGCCGGCATCGCGGGCTCGCGCACCGGGTCGGGGGTGTCCAGCACCTCGGCCACCCGCTCGGTCGCCCGGCCCGCCCGCTGCCGGTGCTGCACGGCGACGGGCAGGCCGTTGACCGCCTCGAACGCGGCCAGGGGCACCATCACCACCGTCGCCAACCACACGCCGGCCAGGGCGCCGGAGGCCACGCCGGCCGCCCCCACCCATGCGGCGGCGGCCACGGTCAGACCGGCGGCCAGCGCGCTCAGTCCCGCAGCCGAGGCCGTCGCCGAACCGGAACGGGCCGCCAGGGCGGTCAGCTCACGGTCGCTGTCGCGCACCGCCGCGACCCGGCCGGGCAGCGCGCCCGCGACGGTCAGCTCGCCGGTGCCGGTGAGCAGGTCCACCACCCGGGTGCCCAGTCGGCCCCGGGCCGGGGCGAGCCGCCGCTCGGTGCGGCGGGCGATGGCCGCCGTCAGCAGGGGGACCCCGACGCCGGCGGCGAGCAGGCCGGCCGCGAGCACCGCGCCGGCGCCCGGCAGCAGCCACCCGGTGAAGATCACGGCGGCCGTGGAGACGACCGCCGCCGCGCCGGCCGGCAGCAGCCAGCGCAGCCAGTGATCCTGGAGGGCGTCCACGTCGGAGACCAGACGGGAGAGCAGGTCGCCGCGCCGGGTGCGGCGCAACCCGGCGGGGGCCAGCCGCTCCAGCCGCCCGTAGACCGTCACCCGCAGGTCGGCGAGCATCCGCAGCACCGCGTCGTGGCCCAGCAGCCGCTCCACGTATCGGAAGACGGCCCGGCCGATGCCGAAGGTGCGGGTGAGGGTGACCGCGATCATCAGGTGGAGGATCGGCGGCTGTTCGGAGGCGCGGGAGATCAGCCAGCCGGAGACGGCCATCAGGCCGGTGGCGGAGGCCAGGGCGAGAGCGCCGAACACGGCGGTGAGGACGAGGCGGCCGGCCCGGGGGCGGGCGGCGTCGCGCAGCAGGCGGCGGGCGCCGGTGCTCCGGACGGGCAACGGGAGGCGGCGCATCGCGCGGGCGGCGATCCCCGCCGTCGAGGGGGCGGTGGCGTTCCCGCCGCCGCTCCCGGCGCCGTTCCCGGCTGAGGCGGCGGTGTCGGTGGGTCCGGGGTCGCCGCCGTCGAGGAAGTCGCCGAGGATCCATCCGCCGGGAGCGGCGGGTTCCCGGTACGCGTCGCCC
>NZ_VKHT01000495.1 GCF_014141535.1 Streptomyces alkaliphilus
GGGTCGTTCGGGGCGAAAGGGGGTCCCGGGACCCCTCCGGGGTGATGCATCCGCTGTCGCTCCGTGATGTCTCGCGTCCGGGGCCGGGGGCGCTCCGGCTCGCTCGGGTGTCGGGATGGGCGGGCGGCCGTCGACGCCCTCCCGGAGGGGACGTCCGGCGCACCCCCCGGGGTTCCCGGTCGGCTCCGCGGGTCCGCCGGCACGGGGACGGTCGGACCCGCGGCCGGGTGTTCAGTCCTCGGCCGGCGGCCCGGGCCTCTCCCCGTCCCGGTGCGGGGCCTCGGCGAGGGCGCGCAGGGCCAACAGGTAGGAGTCCGGGCCGAAGCCGGCGATGGTGCCGGAGGCCACCGCCCCGACCACTGAGGTGTGGCGGAAGGACTCCCGGGCGTGGGGGTTGGAGATGTGCACCTCGATCAGCGGCGCGGTGCGCTGGGCCGCGGCGTCCCGC
Organism: Streptomyces alkaliphilus; assembly: GCF_014141535.1. Classification (GTDB taxonomy): domain Bacteria; phylum Actinomycetota; class Actinomycetes; order Streptomycetales; family Streptomycetaceae; genus Streptomyces; species Streptomyces alkaliphilus. The sequence goes on from NZ_VKHT01000495.1 coordinate 449, forward strand.
ATCCCGTAGGAGTAGTGCGTGAACGCCCCGGGGTTGAGGATCACGGGCAGCCGGCCGTCGGCCGCCTCGTGCAACCAACGGATCATCTCACCCTCGTCGTTGGTCTCCCGCACCTCGACCGCCAGCCCGAGTTCGACGCCCAGCGCGGTGCAGCGTTCCACCAGACCCGCGTAGGAGACCGAGCCGTAGACATCGGGCTCCCGGGAACCGAGGCGCCCGAGGTTGGGCCCGTTGAGGACCAGCACCCGACGGGGGTCGGTGGCGCTCATTCGGCGATCTCCGCGTGGGCGGCCAGCAGCAGGGCGGGATCGGGTGCCTCCAGCACGGTGGGCCGGGCCGGGCCCTCCAGGACGATGAAGCGCAACCGGTCCCCGCGCGACTTCTTGTCCACCCGCATCGTCTCCAACAGGCGGGGCCACTGGTCACCGCGGTAGGTCAGCGGCAGCCCCAGCAGTTCCAGCACCCGGCGGTGCCGGTCGGCGGTGGCGTCGTCGAGCCGGCCGGCGATGCGGGCCAGTTCGGCGGCGAAGACCAGTCCGACGGAGACCGCGGCCCCGTGCCGCCAGCGGTAGCGCTCGTTCTTCTCGATGGCGTGGGCCAGGGTGTGGCCGTAGTTGAGGATCTCCCGACGGCCGGCCTCGCGCAGGTCGCCGGAGACCACGTCGGCCTTGACCCGGATGGAACGCTCGATGAGTTCCACGGTGTGCGGGCCGACGGGTGTGCGGGCCCCGGCCGGGTTTCCCTCGATGAGATCGAGGATGGTCGGGTCGGCGATGAACCCGGCCTTGACCACCTCGGCCAGCCCCGCGACGTACTCGTGGCCGGGAAGGGTGTCGAGGGCCGCCAGATCGCACAGCACGCCGGTCGGCGGGTGAAAGGCCCCGACGAGGTTCTTGCCCTCGGCGGTGTTGATGCCGGTCTTGCCCCCGATGGCCGCGTCGACCATACCCAGCACGGTGGTGGGCACCGCCACCCAGCGAACCCCGCGCAACCAGGTGGCGGCGACGAAGCCCGCCAGGTCGGTGGTGGCCCCGCCGCCCACCCCCACGATCGCGTCGGTGCGGGTGAAGCCGGACTGTCCGAGCACCGACCAGCAGTAGGCGGCGACCTCGGCGGTCTTGGCGTCCTCGGCGTTGGGCACCTGGACGGCGATGGCCTCCAGTCCCTGCCCGGCGAGGTCGGCACGGACGGCCTGTCCGGTCTCGTCCAGGGCCTCGGGATGGATCACCGCCACCCGACGGACATCGGGGCCCAGCAGCCCGGGCAGGTCCCCGAGCAGCCGGCGGCCGATCAGCACGTCGTAGGGGGAGGTGCCGGCGCTTCCGCCGACGGTCAGACGGATGGGACCCGCGGGCTCCCCGGAACCGGGACCCGGGGGAACGGCGGGCTGCTGGTCGGCGGTCATGCGCGGGTGGGCTCCAATGCGTCGAGAACGGCGTCGGCGACCTGCTCGGGGGTGCGACCGTCGGTGGTCACGACCACCCGGGCGACCTCGGTGTACAGGGGCCTGCGGTGCTCCATCAGGGTGCGCCACTGCTGCCGGGGGTTGACGGCCAGCAGGGGGCGGGCGGCGTCCAGGCCCACTCGCCGCACGGCGTCGGCGAGGACCACGTCGAGGAAGACCACGGGCAGGCCGGTCAGCAGTCGGCGGGTGGATTCGCGCAGCACCGCGCCACCGCCCAGGGCGAGCACCCCGCGGTGTTCGCGCACCGCGTCCTCGACCGCGGCGGCCTCCAGCTCGCGGAAGTGCTCCTCGCCGTGCTCGACGAAGATGTCCGCGACACTCCGGGCGGCCCGCTCGGCGATGTCGGTGTCGGTGTCGCGCAGCGCGACCCCCAACCGCTCGGCGAGCAGGGCCCCCACGGTGCTCTTCCCGGCCCCGGGCGGGCCGACCAGCACGACCAGGGGCCCCTCGGCCGACGGCTCGGGGCCGCCGGGGCGCTCCGGGGTTCCGGGGTTCGGGGCGGCGCTCACCGGATCGCCAGGTGCTCGAGGTAACCGCGCAGGTTGCGGCGGGTCTCCACGACGTTGTCGCCGCCGAACTTCTCCAGCAACGCGTCGGCCAGCACCAGCGCCACCATCGCCTCGGCGACGATGCCGGCGGCCGGCACCGCGCACACGTCCGAGCGCTGGTGATGGGCCCGGGCCGCCTCCCCGGTGGACACGTCCACCGTGGCCAGGGCACGCGGCACGGTGGCGATGGGCTTCATCGCCGCCCGCACCCGCAGCAACTCACCGGTGGACAGGCCGCCCTCGGTGCCCCCGGAGCGTCCCGAGGCCCGACGGATGCCGTCCTCACCGGTCACGATCTCGTCGTGCGCCCGTGAGCCGGGGACCCGGGCCAGTTCGAAGCCGTCGCCGACCTCCACGCCCTTGATCGCCTGGATGCCCATCAGCGCAGCGGCCAGTCGCGCGTCCAGCCGGCGGTCCCAGTGCACGTGGGAGCCCAGTCCCACCGGCACCCCGTACGCCAGCACCTCCACCACCCCGCCGAGGGTGTCCCCATCCTTGTGCGCGCGATCGATCTCGGCGACCATCGCCTCGCTCGCCGCCGGATCGGCGCAGCGCACCGGGTCGGCGTCCAGCCGCGCGGTGTCGTCGGGGCCGGGCAGCACCCCGCCCGGGGCGCGGGCGGCGCCCAGTTCCACCACGTGGCTGACGAGCCCGATCCCGGCGACCTCGGCCAACAGGGAGCGGGCCACCGTGCCCAGCGCCACCCGGGCCGCCGTCTCCCGCGCCGAGGCGCGCTCCAGGATCGGCCGGGCCTCGTCGAAGCCGTACTTCTGCATCCCCGCCAGGTCGGCGTGGCCGGGCCGGGGCCGGGTCAGTGGGGCGTTGCGGCCCAGGTCGGCGAGGATCTCCGGATCCACCGGGTCGGCCGCCATCACCTGCTCCCACTTGGGCCACTCGGTGTTCCCGACCATGATCGCCACCGGGGACCCCAGGCTCAGACCGTGACGCACCCCGCCCAGGAACGTCACCTCGTCGCGCTCGAACTTCATCCGGGCACCACGCCCGTAGCCCAGCCGTCGCCGCGCCAACGCGTCCGCCACCGCGTCCGTGGTGATCGGCACCCCGGCGGGCAGGCCCTCCAGGGTCGCCACCAGGGCGGGTCCGTGCGACTCACCGGCCGTCAGCCAGCGCAACCTGCTCAACGGTACTCCTCGATGCCACTCGACGATGAGATCGGCGCGTCGGCCGGACGCCCGACGCGACCACCGGTTCGTGGGAGCGTCCGGCCCCCCCGGCGGCATCGCCGATCCTCCCACGGATCGGCCGGACTCCCCTCCCCGGTCCGGGGTACGGACGCCCCGCCGGCCGGGGCGCCCGGTGCGTCAGACCCCGGCGTCC
>NZ_VKHT01000496.1 GCF_014141535.1 Streptomyces alkaliphilus
GCCGGTGGCGGGACGGCCGGGGTCCGGGGCGCGACCCCCGGTGTCGGGTTACGTTCGAAGAGTATGTTTTTTGGGAGGTCCGCGCACCACGCTCGACCGTATTGACACGGATCGAAGCGCAACGGTTTCACATCTCGGATCATCGATGATCGAGCAGGGTCTTCGATACCCCCGGAACCCCATGGACCGGCTGCCGAGCCCGGCGTCGTCGTCACGTTCGGCCCCGGTGGTCCCGGGCGGGTCCCGGCGCCCGCGCCGCCCACACCGCCTGTACCGCCCCGGCCGCCCGCGCCGACCACCCGGGGTCCGGGGCGGGGACGACCCGCCCCGGACCCCGGGTGTCACCTCACCGCTTCGCCTCAGGCGGCGACCGTCTCCGCCTCCAGTCGGCGCACCGCCAGCTCCGCGTACAGGGCGGCGCCGTCCGCCAGCACCGCGTCGTCGAACGCCGCCAGCGGCGAGTGGTTGCTCGGCGCGGTCTCCGGGTCCCGCCCCGGCAGCGTCGCGCCGAGGAAGGCCATCGCGCCCGGCACCTCCGTGATCACCCGGGAGAAGTCCTCCGCGCCGAGGATCGGGTTCTCCATCGGCTCGTACCGCTCCTCGCCGTGCACCTCGCGCACGGTCTCGGCGATGAAGTCGGCCTCCGCCGCGTCGTTGACCGTCGTCGGGTACTGCTCGACGAACTCGGCGTCCACCTCCAGCCCGTGCGCCGCCGCCACGCCCCGGCACACCGCCGGCAGGCCCTCCCGCAGCCGCTCGAACGCCTCCGACGAGAAGCTCCGCACCGTGGCCCGGAACCGGGCGGTGTCCGGGATGATGTTCGGCAGCGTGCCGGCGTGGAAACTCCCGACGGTCAGCACCACCGGGTCGAAGACGTCGAAGGTGCGACTCAGCCAGGTCTGCAGCGCCGTCACCATCTCGCAGGCGGCCGGGATCGGGTCCTTGGCCCGGTGCGGCGCCGAACCGTGGCCGCCGGCCCCGCGCACCGTCACGTCCAGGACGTTGGAGGCCGCCAGCAGCGGCCCGGTCCGGGTCGCGAAGATCCCGGAGGCGTGTATCGAGGACGACACGTGCAGGGCGTACGCGGCCACCGGCCGGCTGCCGGATGCCTCCAGCACCCCCTCGGCGAGCATGTGCCCGGCGCCGTCCCAGCCCTCCTCGCCCGGTTGGAACATGAAGACCACGTCCCCGGCCAGCCGGTCGCGGTGGGTCGCCAGCAGTCGGGCCGAACCCGCCAGCATGGCGGTGTGCAGGTCGTGGCCGCAGGCGTGCATCAGATCGCCCTCGGCTGCGTACGGCAGGCCGGTGCGCTCGGCCACCGGCAGGGCGTCCATGTCCCCGCGCAACAGCACCGTCGGGCCGGGCCGGGTCCCGCGCAGCACCGCCGTCACCGAACTGAGGCTCTCACCGGTGGAGATCTCCAGCGGCAGACCGTCCAGGGCGGCCAACACCCGTTCCCGGGTGCGGGGCAGGTCCAGGCCCACCTCGGGTATGCGGTGCAGGTCGTGGCGCAGTCGGATCAGGTCGTCGGACAGGGCGCGGGCGTCGTCGCGGAGGTTCACGTGCGGGGCTCCTTCCGGTGGGTGGAGCCGGTGGCGCGGGAACGGGGGGCGCCGCGCCGCCCGGCTCCGGGGGGCCGTGTCGCCCCCCGACCGGGTCGGATCAGCCGCCGGTCGGGCGTGCGGCGGGATCCCGGACCACCGGGGTGAGGATCGTAGCGTTCCCCTCCGGAAGTGTGGAGGCCTTGCCCGCCGCGTCGCTGATTCTGATCAGCAGCGCGACCAACAACCAGTTGGCCACCGTGGACGACCCGCCCTGTGCCAGGAACGGCAGGGCCTTGCCGGTCAGCGGGATCAGTCCGGTCACGCCACCGGCGACCACGAACACCTGCAGCGCCAGCACGGTGCCCAGACCGTAGGCGAGCAGCTTGCCGAACGGATCGCTGACCGTCATCGCGATCTTGAAGGCCCGCCAGATCAGCAGCACGTACAGCAGCAGCACCAGCGTGACCCCGAGCAGGCCCAGTTCCTCGCCCACCGTGGCGAGGATGAAGTCGCTGCGTCCGGCGAAGCCGATCAGGTAGGAGTGGCCCTGCCCCAGGCCGGTGCCGGTCAGGTCGCCGGCGCCGAAGGCGAAGAGCGCCTGCGCGGACTGTTCGGAGATCACCCCCGGTGGGCGCTGGTCCTCCGGGAGGTAGATCGACATCGGGTCCAGCCAGGCCGCCACCCGGGCCTTGACGTGGTACTGGGTGGCGGCCACCGCCACCGCGCCACCGATCGCCATCAATCCGCCCAGAACCACCCAACTGGTGCGTTCGGTGGCGATGTACAGCATGACGATGAAGACACCGAAGAAGATCAGCGAGGTGCCGAGGTCGCGCTGGTAGAACAGCACGACCAGGCTGACCGCCCACACCAGCAGCACCGGGCCGGCGTTGCGGCCGCGCGGCAGGGCCAGCCCCAGCACCCGTCGGCCGACCAGCGCCAGGGCGTCCCGGTTGGCCATCAGATACCCGGCGAAGAAGACGACGATCATCACCTTGACGAACTCGCCCGGCTGCACCGACAGCGGTCCGAGCCGGATCCACCGCTTGGCGCCGAAGGCGTCGGCGCCGAAGAACGCCGGCAGCATCAGCAGGATCATCGCCAGGGCCATGCCGAGGTACACGTACCGCTGCAGCACCCGGTGGTGCCGGATCACCAGCAGCACGCCGACCAGCAGCGCCACCCCGATGACCGTCCAGATCGCCTGGCCGGGGGCGACCGCCACCCCCTGGTAGTGGCCCTCCGGGAAGCGCTCGGCGTACGCCTGGTCGAGCCGGTCCATCAGGACCAGGCCCAGCCCGCACAGCAACACCGTCACCGGCAGGATCAACGGATCGGCGTACCGCGCGAAACGACGCACCACCAAATGGGCGCCGACCGCCAGGGCGCCGAGACCGGCGGTGTAGGCGAGGAGGCCGGAGGGGAGTTCGTCGTGGACGGCCAGGTGGGCGGCGGCGTGGCCGAAGGCGGAGATGACGACGGCGAACAGCACCAGCACCAGTTCGGTGTTCCGGCGGCGCGCGATCCACTGCCGGACCCCGTCGTCCACCGGGCTCGCCCCGCCCGTCGGGTCGGTCGGAGCCGTCGTTCCCGCTCGTCCCGTGGGCCGGTCCCGGAGGGGCCCGGCGGCACCCTCGTCGAGGTCCCCGGGGGGCCCTGGTGTCGAAGCCGCTCTCTCCACGCCCGTCCCTACCCCGGTGCCCCGGTGCTCTCGGCTGGTGCCGTGGGGGCGGTCGCGTGCCGTCCCACGGGTGCCGCGGGCTCTCGCGGCACCGGTGGCAATCTAACAAGCGGGGCCGTCCGGCGGTGCGGGCGAAACCGGTCCGTGACGGGATCGGCGCCGGGGCCGGGGGCCCGGGAGCGGCCCGCCCGCGGGTCACCAGCGGGTGACGCGCACCCGGTGGGCGCCGTCCTCCTCGACATCCAGCACCCGCACCCGCACCCCGATTCGGGGGTCGTGGAAGGTGTCGCCGGGTTGGAAGGCGGCGTCGCTGAGCTCGTGGGCGAGTTGGGGGTCGGCGGGGTCGTGGCAGCCGCCGCTGCCGGGTGTGGCGTCCTCCACCCGCATCGGCCCCTCACCCGTCCGCGCGCCGGTGTCCACCCGGGTGATGACGACGCCGGGGCGGCAGATGGCGTGATCCAGGGCGGAGGGCGCGCGCACCTCCAGGGTGATGACCTGGCGGGGGCCGACGCGCAGGGCGACCAGCCGGGTGTCGGTGTCGGTGTCCGCCGGCGCGCCGGCGGACAC